>NZ_JARJBE010000010.1:0-258809 GCF_029269915.1 Rhodococcus sp. C3V | reverse complement strand
GGTTCATCCCACCACCGGGCATCGACCCCGACCGGAAACCCCGCCGCTCCACCACGCGGATCTGAACCCGGAGGTCACCGAGCAAACGCCTCGGTGACCCATTCCGGCGTGCTCTCAATTGCCCGCCCACTCCAAAAGATCTTCGGCGGTCCAGGTATTGATCACCCGATCGGCTTCGACGCCGCACTTTTCGGCCCGGTCACAGCCGTATCCCTGCCAAGCCAGCTGACCGGGGGCATGGGCGTCCGTGTCGATGGAGAAAAGACAATCGAGATCGCGGGCCAACTCGATCAAACGCGAAGGCGGGTCACGACGCTCCGGTCGGGAATTGATCTCAACGGCTGTGCCTGATTCGCGGCAGGCCTCGAACACTTTCTCCGCGTCGAACTGCGACTCGGGCCGGGTTCCGCGAGCACCCTCGACAAGACGCCCGGTGCAGTGTCCGAGAATATCGACACGCGGGTTTCGCACTGCAGCAAGCATTCTGCGGGTCATCGCCTCACGCTCGGACCGCAGCTTGGAGTGGACGCTCGCCACCACGATGTCGAGTTCGTCGAGCAGATCGGGATCCTGGTCGAGTGAACCGTCCTCGAGGATGTCCACCTCGATTCCCGTGAGGATGCGGAAGGGAGCCAGTTCGGCATTCAACCCGGCTATCACGTCGAGTTGAGACCGTAGGCGCTCCGCGGACAGCCCGTTGGCAACTGTGAGGCGAGGCGAATGGTCGGTGAGGGCGCAGTAGTCATGGCCGAGTGCTGCTGCGCGTCGCATCATCTCTTCGATGGGGCTTCCACCATCGGACCAGTCGGAGTGGGTGTGGAGGTCGCCGCGGAGGGCTTGTCGCAATGGGCTGTCGCCGATGGGCTCAGCCTGCCCCCGCAGTTCCTCGAGATACTCGGGGATGCCGTCGTACGACTGAGCGATAATCGTGGCAGTCTTCGGCCCGATGCCGGTGAGGGCCTTCCAACTGTCGGCTTTCCGGCGAGACTCCTTCTGCTCGTCGGACAATCCTGAAAAGACCTCCGCAGCTCGGCGATAGGCCTTGACGCGGTGCGTTTCAGCGCGTGATCGTTCGAGCCAGTAGGCGATCTCCCGAAGCGCTTCATCCGGTTCCATGAGACCACTGTTCCGTCAGCAGCGGCTCGCAGCAACCCTTGATCCCCTTACGCTGTGAATATGGACGACCCGAGAGCACGATTTGAAGCCGCGCGGGTGGCTCACCTGGCAACGGCAGATGCGGCCGGCGTTCCGCACATCGTGCCGCTGGTATTCGTCTTGGTCGGCGGCACCGTCTATTCCTGTGTCGACCACAAACCGAAAACCACGACCGCTCTTCGCAGGCTCCGGAACATCACCGAGACGGGGCGCGCAAGCCTGCTGGTCGATCATTACGACGACGACTGGTCCGCGCTCTGGTGGGTCCGCGTCGACGGACATGCGGAGGTTCTCGACCCCGGCACCAAGGAGTCCGAGAGCGCGATCGATGCTTTGGCCGCAAAGTATCCGCAGTACGTAGATCACCGACCGCACGGACAGGTGATAGCTGTCCGCGATGTGGAGTGGTCGTCATGGTCCGCAGCAGCCTAAGGTTCTGTCCTAGTGTTCAAGGAGCGAAAGTGATTGCAACACTCTCAATTCGGACAAATTGGCGGGGGATCGATGAAACGACGGCAGTTACTTCAGCGCGCAGCCACAGGTCTGGCGCTGGTAGCGGGACCTCAGGTGATCGACATGGGTAGCAGTTCCGGAAGCAGTCAAGACGCAACAAGTCCGTTGAACGAACTGTTGTCGGTTGTTTCGCTCTCACACGTGAACGACCCGGCGACGACGCCGGTTTTTCCCGGCGACCCCGAGTTCACTCTCGACACAGCGGCCACCATCGCAGACGACGGCTACTACCTCCAGTACGTCAAGGAAGGTGAGCACACAGGCACGCATTGGGGCGCACCCGCACACTTCCAGGAAGGCGGCCTCACAGCCGACCAACTCGATCCGGCGGACCTCTTCCTCCCCGCAGTGAAGATCGACATCCGGGACAAGGCTGCCGCCGATTCGGACTATGCGCTCACGGTCGCGGACCTGCAGGAATGGGAAACGCGCAACGGCAAGATCCCCGATGGAGCGGCCGTAGTTCTCTGGACCGGGTGGGAATCGCGCTGGGGTAGCGAAGAATATGCCAACTCCGATGCCGAGGGCGTCACCCACCAGCCCGGCTTCTCGGTGGACGCGGCGCGGTGGCTGATAGACACCGGCCGTTTGGGCACCCGCGGAGCATTGGGAACCGACACGTTCGGTCCCGACCTCGGAAACGACGAAACCTACCCCGTCTCGACAATCCTGTACGACAAGCATCGAATCAGCCTGGAGAACTTGAACAATCTTGCCGCCCTGCCAACCACCGGGGCCAGCATCCTTGTCGGTGGTGCGATCAACAAGGCCGGATCGGGTTCACCGGCAACGATTTTCGCACTACTACGGCGATAACCATTTGCGACGGTCGCCGTAGACAACGACTGCTCCCTTCCCACTTCTCTTCGCCTCGTACATCGCCGCATCGGCCTGGCGAAGAAGAGTGTGCGCGCTGAGCGGTTCGTCCCCAAACTCGAACTGCGCGGACTCGAAATGCGCGACACCAACGCTCGCACCTACCGACACCGATGTGTCTGCAGTCTGATCGGACCTGAGCGCGTCGACGATCCGGCGAGCCACGACGACGGCGTCGTCGATCGTGCCCTGCAGGAGCACTGTGAACTCGTCGCCACCGAATCGGGCGACAAACGCACCCTCGGGAACCGCTTCGCGCAGACGTGCTGTGAGAGCAACCAGTAACCGGTCGCCGGCCGGGTGCCCGTATCGATCGTTGATCTGTTTGAAGTCGTCCAGATCGACAAGCATCAGCACCCAATCGGAGTTCGTGTGGCGATAGTTTTCGATGGCGCTCGCAAAGTGTTCGTCGAACGCGGCCCGGTTTGCAAGCTCGGTGAGTGGGTCGTGATGTGCTCGGTACCTCAGCTCGTCCTGGGCAGCGGAGATCTGTTGGAGGAGCGCGTCGTTCTCGAGGAGCGTGAGTATTTGGCGCACCAGCGCGAGAACCAACACGCCGACGCCGAGTATCACGACCACGGCATCGAGGTTGCCGACGATCAGCGCCTGAACAGTCACGATCGTCGCGATCACCGCGATCAACAGATACGGCAGCAGCAACTGAGTCCGATCGCTTCGCCACTGCAGCGGCGCGTTGCGGTTCCGAGGCTCGGTTCGCTTCGTCAGCGCCGCCAAGGCGATCAACGGCGGCCCCGCGATGAACCCGGCATCGGCGATCGTCGGCATACTCTCGGCGCCGATCGCCACCAAGTACGCGTACAGGCTGTCCGAAAGGGAGAGCATCACCAACCCGCACCCGAGGAACGTCAGCGGTTCACGGATCTCTGCTACGGCCTTCGGTCCGATGACCATCAGCAAGACCATGGCGATCAGAACGAAGTCGGTGATCGGATACATCACCGCGACAAGAAACCCGAGAGATCCCGTCGGACCGGTATGAACGACGGCGCCCAGGGCGGTCGTCCACGTGAGGATGAACAATCCACCGACAACGACAAGACCGTCGAGCGTCAGCACGAGCCAGAGATGGATCGGACCGATCGCCTCACGCCGGGGCGACTGACGCACCAACGACAGAAGCGCCGGCACGGCGAACACCGGGAACATGAAGAAACCGATGTCCGCGATCGACGGCGACGGAAGTGGAACGTGGAGAACCGAGCGGTAGAACGCCCAGAAGAACATCCCGAGAGTCCAGCCGGCCATACCCAGAGCCATCAGAGTTCGCCAACGCCGCTCGACGCCGTGATAGCGCCGCGATGTCCACCAACAGACCGCAGTTGCGGTGGCTCCGCCGACGAGCTGGGCGATATCGTCCACCAGAACCGAAGTTCGTGGGCTGAGCAGCCCGGATCCGGCGAGAGCGATGACCGCGACAACGACGCCGAGAACCAGCCACGTGCGTCGCGCTCGGAACTGCGTCATCGAAGGGCCCATCGGTGTTCAAGGCGTCACCACCGATCGTCTTGCAGCCGGCATCGTTGCGGCCGGAATGTTTGTGGTGACGAATGCCCGTACGAACCTACCCGATTTGGTAGCGGATTGTTAACTGGACGAACGATCAAGACCGCCCGTCAAGCCACGGCGCTGTATTCCGCTCGGGTCCTACGCCGCTGCGAAGTCCATTTCGCGATGACCCCCTGCGACGGGCTGAACAGGTACACCAGGGCGAATACGATGCCCTGCGTCATCACAACCATGCCCCCGGAAGCTGTGTCGAGGTAGTAGCTGACGTAGATACCCGTAATCGCGCAGATCGCGGAAACCACTGGAGCTATCACCAGCATCCGCGAGAACTTGTCAGTGAGAAGGTAGGCCGTCGCGCCGGGGATGATCAGCATCGCCACCACCAGCACGACGCCGACGGCTTGCAACGCCACAACGGACGTGAGCGCGAGGACGCCGAGTAGCAGCGCACCCAGGCGCTTGGGCGAAAGACCTATCGCGTTCGCATGGATCGGGTCGAAGGCGAACAACGTCAGATCACGACGCTTGATCAACAGAATGCTCAACGCCAACGCGCCGAGTATCGCGACCTGCAGAAGATCGGACGAGCTCACCCCCAGCAGGTTGCCGAAAATGATGTGGTTGAGATCGGTCTGGCTGGGGGTCACCGAGATGAGAACCAAACCGAACGCAAAGAGAGTCGTGAAGACGATACCGATCGCGGCGTCTTCCTTGACGCGGCTGGTGTTACGGATCAGTCCGATCAGCGCTACGGCGATCAACCCGAAGATCAAGGCCCCGATCGCAAATGGAGCGCCGACGACGTAAGCGAGGACAACACCCGGCAGCACGGCGTGCGAGACGGCATCGCCCATCAACGACCACCCGATGAGCACCAACCAACAACTGAGCACCGCGCAGACAACCGCTGCCACAACCGCAACGGCCAACGCGCGCACCATGAATCCGTACTGGAGAGGATCAAGTAGGAGTTCTACGAGGTTCATCGATCAGGTCCTGTCCATCACGTCGAGACCGAAAGCCAGGGCGAGGTTTTCCGGTTGCAGCACGGTGTCCGGGTCGGAATGCACCAGGACCTTGCGCATGAGCAGTACCGCCTCGTCGCAGAGTTTCGGCACAGCGTGGAGATCGTGGGTCGAGACCAAGATCGACCGGCCGTCGGAAGCCAACTCTCGTAGCAGCGTAGAAATCGTTGCCTCGGAACGCTTGTCGACGCCCGCAAACGGCTCGTCCAGCAGCAGTATCGACGCGTCCTGCGCGATGCCGCGTGCGACGAACGCGCGCTTCTTCTGACCACCCGAGAGCTGACCGATCTGACGATCCGCAAATTCGGTGAGTTCCACCCGCTCGAGGGCCTCTGCCACCGCCTCGCGATCTGCACGCCGCGGACGTCGCAAGAATCCGAGGTGGCCGTACCTGCCCATCATCACGACGTCACGGACGCTGATCGGGAAGGTCCAGTCGACGTCTTCACTCTGCGGCACGTATCCGACGCGGCCGCTCTTGCGCGCAGTGGCTGCGTCGAGACCGGCGATTCTGACAGAACCGTTGTCCGGCTTGATCATCCCCATGATCACTTTGAACAGAGTCGACTTTCCTGAACCGTTCATACCGATCAGTCCGCAGACGCTACCCGAGTTCAACGTCAGATCGACGTGGTCCAGTGCGTGGACCTCGCCGTAGTGAACGCTGACGTTTTCGACGCGAATGGCTTCGTTCATGATTTACCGCCGGTCAGACCGCCGAGGATGACGTCGGTGTCGTGGCGAATCATGTCCAGATAGGTGGGCACGGGACCGTCGGCTTCGGACAGCGAATCGACGTACAGCGTTCCGCCGAACTTCGCGCCGGTCGCCCCGACAACCTGCTGCATGGGGGCATCCGAGACCGTCGACTCGCAGAAGACGGCGGGAACGGAATTGGCTCGGACGAAGTCGATCGCGGCGATGATCTGCTGCGGCGTCGCCTGCTGCTCGGCATTGACCGGCCAGATGTACGCCTCGCTGAGTCCCGCGTCCCTGGCCAGATAGGAGAACGCACCCTCGCAACTGACGAGTGCACGCTGACCTGCGGGCAATGCCGCCAGCCCACTGACCAGGCCGTCCTGAACTGCTTGCAGTTCCGCCTTGTACTTCGCGCCGTTCTCCGCAAATGCCGAGGCGTTGTCCGGGTCGAGGTCGCTGAAAGCAGTCACCATGTTGTCGACGTAGATCTGCGTATTCAACGGAGACATCCATGCATGCGGATTGGGCTTGCCCGCATACGCGTCGCCGGCGATCGGAATGCCTTCGACGCCGTCGCTGACCACGACGTGTGGCACGTCCAGTCCGTTGACGAATTTCGCGAACCACGCCTCGAGGTTCATGCCGTTGTCGAGGATCAGATCGGCTTCGCTCGCCCGCCGAATGTCTCCGGGCGTCGGCTCGTAGCCGTGAATTTCGGCCCCCGCCTTGGTGATCGACTCGACGCGAAGATGATCGCCGGCAACGTTCTGGGCGATGTCCGACAGCACGGTGAACGTGGTGAGCACCACCGGGCGGTCGTCGTCGGAGCCAGAACTCACCGCAGAACAGCTGGACAGCAGCAGGGCGGCGAGGGCGGCAATTCCCAGGCGGCGGAAGTTCTTCGCGTCGCGTGTCGTCATGGTCGAACTCTAATATGTGGGTAAACAAATACACAAGTTCGTCTCGCCGAACAATCTCCACTCGATAGGCTCGGGCCATGCGTCCTACTGCCTTGATCACCGGTTCCAGTCGCGGCCTCGGAGCTGCCATCGCACGCGAACTGGCGCCGACACACAACCTGCTGCTCGGTGCACGATCCGCGCAGGCCCTCGAGCCGATCTGCGCCGAACTGCCCGGATCGACGCCTCTACCCCTCGACCTCACGGACTACGACGCCGCCGCCGCCGCCGCCTCGTCCATCACGACGCTCGACGTGCTGGTACACAACGCCGGCGTGGCCGACATCGGAACCATCGAGGAATCCTCGGTCGATCAGTGGCGACGCACCCTAGAGGCAAACGTCATCGCCGTCGCCGAACTCACGCGGGTTCTCCTGCCCGCGCTTCGTGCGGCTGGAGGTCACGTCGTGCTGATCAATTCGGGTGCCGGACTGCGCGCCAACGCCGGTTGGGGCTCGTATGCGGCCAGCAAGTTCGCCCTGCGCGCTTTCGGAGATGCGTTGCGCCTGGAAGAGCCGGCACTTCGGGTCACCTCCATTCACCCCGGACGGATCGACACCGACATGCAGCGCGACATCGTCGCGGGTGAGGGCGACGAGTACGACCCGGAGCGCTTCCTGAAAGCCTCCACTGTGGCGCGTGCCGTACTCACTGCCGTCGAAACACCGTCCGACGCACACCCCACGGAGATCGTGCTTCGACCTACCGGCCGGTAAATCCCCAGTTCGGCGGTAACGGAATGGTGACGATGGCCATCCGGATATCGCTTTTCCGGGCACTGGCCCGATACTGACATCAGTTGTCGGACAAAGAGACTGGACTTGTCTCAGGAGTTCATCGAGAGGTGGTGTGCGATGCATGATCATACGGATACATGGGGGATCCCCAGCCAGACTTTCCTTCAGTGGTACCTGGTGGCGGCTGCCGTCGCGATCGGACTCTCGCTGTACAGCCGAATGACTGCGCGCCGGTCACCGGTGGTCGTCGACGCTGTCCGTCGGCCGCTCACTCCTCCCGAGATCGGTGCCTTGACCAGTGACTACCAAGCGGTGCTGGCGTCGATGGCTATTCTGCGCAGCGCCGAGCTGATCAGCACCGAAGGCAAGACCAAGCTGGCACTCACTGCGGAGGACAAGAATCGTCTCGACTGGTTCACCCGTACGGTGCACAAGCGACTCGGCAACGGAAAGGTCCCGCTGCGGCAGGTGCGTCTGATGGGACGGCTGAACATCGCACTCGCACAACTACGTACGACGTTGATCGACGAGGGATATTTGCAACGCCAGCAGGACGGTCTGACCGCTGCCCTTCGGACCGTTCCGATCGTGGCGGTCATTGCTCTCGGCTTGGTCCGTCTCGTCGCCGGAATCGACGGCGGTAAGCCGGTCGGGTTTCTGCTCCTCACCATCATCGTTCTCGCTCTGATGATTCCACTTCTTCGCATCAAGCGTCGTCGGACAGCTTTGGGAGACAGCGAGCTTCGACGCCTCAAGCACGAAAACTCGTACCTCTCACCGAAACTGCGGCCCGCGTACACGAGCTACGGTCCCTCGCTCGCCGGGCTGTCGGCGGCGCTCTTCGGTGCGGGCGCTCTGGTTCTGATCGATCCGGCGCTGGCGGGAGCGGTAGCTGCGGGCGCCGCGTACAGCCCGGGTGGCGGAAGTTCGAGCTACTACAGTTGTGGCTCCTCATCCGGATCATCCGGTTCGGACGGCGGTGGCGGCAGTGGGAGCAGTTGCGGCGGCGGGGGGTGTGGGGGATGAGCACGCATGCAGTCGACACTTGGGGGATCCCCAGCGAGGATTTCCTCTACGGCTACATAGCCGTTTCGGCCACGCTCATGGTTCTCACTCTGGGGTGGCGTCTGATGATCCGGGCACCCCGGCACGGGTACTCAACCGAGCACGGGTATTCCGCCGAGCAACTGACGCCTCCGGAAGTCGGAATGCTCACCGGCGAGTCACGCGCCATCGCAGCATCATTGGCAATCCTGCGTAGCGCTGACCTGATCACCACCGACGGCGCTGTCCTGCGCCCGTTGGGCCCTGGCGACGAGACCCTGGACTGGTACACCCTCACCGTGTACCAGCGCCTGGCCCAGCAGGCTCTACCCCATCGTCGGCGCCAACTCGCCGAGCGTATGACGGTGGAAACAGCTCGCCTACGAAACTCTTTGGCGGACCGGGGATACCTGACCTCCGACAGCGCCAGGCGTTCAATCTTTCTCTCCACAGTTCCGCTGAAGATCCTGGTGGCCGTGGGTATCGTCCGCATTGCTTTCGGACTGCACAACGACAAGCCCGTCGAGTTTCTGATTCTCGCCGTACTCGTCACCGGGTTCAGTATCCCGCTGCTCGGGCTCAACTTCGATCGAACCACCTCTGGCAAGGCGGCACGTTCGGAACTGACCACGGCACACGCCTACCTGTCCCCGCGCAACAAGCCTGCCTTCTCCGCCTACGGACCGCGTTTGGCCGGAATGTCCGCTGCTCTCTTCGCCGGTTCGGCGATGCTGATGATCAATCCCGCCTTGGCCTCCGCCGCCGGAATCGGTGCCGACGGCAGCGGAAGTAGCGGGGGTTCGGACGGTGGCGGTTCAGGCGGGGGAGGCAGCAGCTGCAGCGGGGGCGGCGGATGTGGCGGCGGCGGATGCGGGGGATAGCCGCGCCCGGGCGAGCATAAGCGCTGCGGCCTCGGTAGTGATGCCACGTTCCTCGCTCAACGAATACACCTCGTCCAGAGTTCGACCGATCCCTCGGGTTCGTTCGACGACGTCGTCTTCGTTCCACCCCAGGACTTCTCGCCCCACGAGGTGAAAGGCTCCGCCTGCGTTCGCGACGAAATCAGGGGCACAGAGAACCCCGCGGTCTCGCAGAACCTCGCCCGCAGCGGCATCGGTCAAGATGTTGTTTGCTGCGCCCGCCACGGCCAGAGTCGGAATCGACGCAGCCGCAGCGAAATCGATGATGCCTCCCATCGCGCAGGGGGCAAAGAGGTCACACGGTGTTCGGAGGACCTCGCCGGCAGGAACGACCGTGTGCCCCGCGAGAGAAGCCGCCTCGAGGCGCTGCGGGTCCGTATCGGCAACCAGCAGACGTGCGCCAGCCTGCGCTGCGAGACGGACGACGTCGCCGCCGACGGCGCCGAGCCCCTGTACCAGTACCGTTCGGCCGTCGAGTGTTCCGAGTCCTCGGCGACGCGCCGTGGCCTTCATCGCTTCGAACACACCCAGAGCGGTGGCGTGCGCGCTGGAACCGGCGCCACCGTTGCCGACCGAACGCCCGAAGACGTATTTGGTGGTGCGGCTGAGCTGATCCATGTCGGAAGAGTTGGTGTTGACGTCAGGACCAGTCCAGTAGTTTCCTTCGAGCTTGTCGATGTTCTCGGCGTGGATGCCGAGGATACGAGACCAGGTTGCGGCGTCGATCTGATTGCGCGGTGCAGGTAGCGCTATTACCGACTTCCCGCCACCCATCGGCAGATCGGAGACCGCCATCTTCAAAGTCATTGCGCCGGCCAGCTTCCCGGCGTCCGCCAATGCGTGACCGATGGAGGGATAGTGAGCGGCCCGCGTGCCACCCGACGCCGGTCCCAGACGGGTGGAGTCGATTCGAATCACGAAAGTCGTGCCGGTCTCCCGATCATGGCGAGTGACGGTCAGTTCACCGTCCCAGCGCAGTTCGTCGTCGATACTCATTGAATCTCCTTTTCTGTCTCCGGGTCAGTTGTGGGCGTGCAGTGGTGTTCCCGCGAGTGCGAGCATGGCCTCGCCCAACGCTTCGTTCTGACTGGGGTGCGCGTGGATGAAACGCCCCACTTCATCGGGAAGTGCTTCCCAGGCAACGGCCAACTGCGCCTCACCGATCAGTTCGCCGACGCGGTCTCCCACCAGGTGAACTCCGACAACAGGGCCTTTCGTTCCGCTTCGAATCACTTTGATTCCGCCGGTAGTTCGCAGGATCTGACTCTTGCCGTTACCTGCCAGGTCGTAGATGACGGTGGAGACGTCGGCGTACTGCGTGCGCGCCACCTCTTCGCCGAGCCCGACCGATGCAACTTCGGGATGTGAGTACGTCACGCGAGGAATCAGGTGTTCGGCGACCGGTATCGGATCCTTGCCGGCAATCTGTTCGGCCACAAAGATTCCTTGTTGGAAACCTCGGTGCGCCAACGCAAGACCGGGCACGATGTCGCCGACCGCGTACACACCGTCCACGGACGTACGGAGGCGTTCGTCGGTGACGACAAATCCCTTGTCGAGGCTGATTCCGTTTTCTTCGAAACCGTTACCGTCCGTGCGAGGTCCGCGGCCGACGGCGACCAACAGTAGGTCGGTGTCGAGTTTCGTTCCGTCGCTAAGTTCGATGCGGACGGAATCGGCTGCTTCTTTCGCGGAATCGACCTTTGTGTCTGTCTTACAGACGATTCCACGTTTACGATAGGCCCGCTCCAGCTGCTTCGACGACCACGGATCCTCGGCGGCGATCAGTCGGGGGAGTGCCTCGACGATCGTTACTTGGGCGCCGAACGAGCGCCAGAGGCTTGCGAACTCGACGCCGATGACACCGCCACCGAGTACCGTTGCGCTGGTGGGCACCCGGTCGAGTTCGAGTGCCTGGTCGCTGGTGACGATCCGTCGGCCGAGTTCGATGCCGGGGAGTTCCCGCGGATACGAGCCGGTGGCCAGAACGAGTGATGTTCCGGTGTAGCGGGTTCCGTCGACGTCGATGCTTCGCCCACCGACGTACGTTCCGTATCCGTTGACGATAGTGATCTTGTGTTGCGCCAACAAACCTTGCAGACCGCTGTACAGCCGCTCGACTGTCCCGTTCTTGTAGTCGTGCACCTGCGCGACGTCGATGCCGGCAAAAGATGCCCGGACACCGAATTGCTCACTGGTGCGTGCCGAATCGGCCACCTCGGCGGAATGCAGCAGTGCCTTGGTCGGGATGCATCCGCGGTGCAGGCACGTTCCGCCGACCTTGTCCGCTTCGATCAGCGTGACCGACAATCCGAGTTGAGCGGCGCGGATGGCGCAGGCATAGCCGCCCGATCCTCCACCGAGGATCACGACGTCGCTGTGGGGTTCTGCAGTTGTCATCAGAGCCTTCCCAGGACGCGGATCGGGTTCTCGATGTAGTCACCGAACAGCCTGAGGAATCCGCCGGCTTCGCCTCCGTCACAGACGCGGTGGTCGAAGCTCAACGAGATCTGAGTGACCTTACGAACGGTCAACTCGCCGTTCACGACCCACGGCTTGTCGATGATGCGTCCGATCCCCAGAATTGCCGCCTCGGGGTGATTGATGATCGGAGTCGATCCGTCGACCCCGAATACCCCGTAGTTGTTGAGCGTGAACGTGCCGCCGGTCAGGCGGGCGGGTTCGAGTTTGCCGTCGCGCGCAAGGTCGGTGGTCACCCGAAGTGCTTGTGCGAGTTCGACGGTGCTCAGGGCGTCCGCATTTCGAATGACCGGTACCATCAATCCCTTCGGTGTCTGCGCGGCGATCCCCAGGTGGGTGCGGGCGTGTCGAACGATCTCGCCTCGAGCAGTATCGACCGACGAGTTCAGTTCGGGGTACTGCGCCAACGCCGCGATGGTCAGCCGAGCCAGGAGCGCCATCAGGCTGATCTTGTCGGAATCGGGCAGTGACTTGTTGATCTCGGCTCGCGCCGCCAACAGTTCGGTGGCGTCGACGTCGACCCAGGTTGTCGCGTCAGGGATCTCGCGGCGGCTGGTGGACAGCTTGTCGGCAACTACCTTGCGTAGCCCCTTGATCGGAATTCTTTGGTCGGTCGCGTGTGACGTTTCCGTTTCCGGGCCGAAGTTTGCCCCGGCCTCGACGTCGGCGCGCGTGATGACTCCGCCAGCGCCCGATCCGGAAATCGTGGCTAGGTCGATACTGTTGTCAGAGGCCAGTTTACGAACAATCGGCGAGATCACACGTACCGACGGAGCCGCTCTGCGTCGGCGTCTCGGTGCATCCTCGCTGGTGCCGTAGCCGATCAGGACGTTGCCCGAACCGGCGCGTTCCTCTTCGCGGTAGCGCTCGTGGTTGGCCGAAACGACCGCGTCGACACTCTCGCCACCACTCACAGTGATCAGCGGTGTGCCCACCTTCAGGGTGTCTCCGTCTTTGCCGTGTAGTTCGATCACGGTCCCGGCGAACGGGATGGGCACATCCACAGCAGCTTTCGCAGTTTCCACCTCGACGACGATCTGATCGATGGTGACCACGTCGCCTACCTTGACGTGCCACTCCGCGATGTCGGCCTCCGCCAGTCCTTCGCCGAGGTCGGGGAGCATGAAAACCTGATTGCTCATGCCGTCACCGCCCAACGGGTGTCCGGGGCGTCGTTCCACTGCAGACGGTCGACGGCGTCCAGGACCCGGTCGAGGCTGGGCAGGTGGTGACGCTCGAGCTTGGGAGCGGGGTAGGGGATGTCGAAGCCGTTGACCCGGAGCACCGGGGCATGGAGATGGTGGAAACACCGTTCCTGCACGCGGGCAGCAATTTCTGCACCCACACCGGCAAAACCCTGCGCTTCCTGGATAACGATGCAGCGTCCGGTCTTTCGCACCGATGCGGTGACCGTCTCGTCGTCGAACGGCACTATCGAGCGGATGTCGATCACCTCGATGTCCCGGCCCTCGGCTGCAGCGGCCTCGGCGGACCTCAGTGCAACATCCACGGACGGACCGTAGGCAATGAGCGTCGCGTCACGACCGGGGCGACGGACGACGGCGCGACCGATCGGCTCACGTGCGGTCAGTTCGACATCTGCTCGTGCGAAGTACAGCTTCTTGGGCTCGAGGAAGATCACGGGGTCGGGGTCCTCGATTGCCGAACGTAGCAGCGAGTACGCATCTTCCACCGTGGACGGCGCCACAACCTTCAGTCCGGGTGTGTGCGCGTAGTAGCCCTCACTGGAATCACAATGATGCTCCACCCCGCCGATACCGCCGGCAAAAGGAACACGAATGACTATCGGAATCGACAGCGCGCCCTTGGTGCGGTTGCGGATCTTCGCCACATGGGAGGCGATCTGCTCGAACGCCGGATAGGCAAACGCGTCGAACTGCATTTCCACGACCGGACGAAAACCGGCCATGGCCATGCCGATTGCGAATCCGATGATGCCGGACTCGGCGAGGGGAGTGTCGAAGCATCGGTCGTCGCCGAAGTCGCGGGTGAGGCCGTCGGTGACGCGGAAAACGCCGCCCAGGGTGCCGACGTCCTCACCGAAGACGACAACGTTGTCGTCCGCAGCCAGAGAGTCGCGTAGCGCGGTGTTGAGGGCCTGAGCCATCGTGAGCATGGGCATGGTCAGTGTCCCCCTGTGTCAGCGGCTTCGGCAGCAAGTTCGGCTTCGAGTTGGGCTTGTTGCTCACGCAATTGCGGTGTCTGCTCGGCGAAGACGTACCGGAACAGATCGAGCGGATCGTGCGGGCGGTCGACGTTCATGCCGGCGCGCAGTGTGGCGGCCTCTGCCTCGGCCTCCGCGGTCAGTGATTCCACGAATGCGTCGTCGATCAGATCGTGTGCGCGCAGATACTTTTCGAGACGCGGCAACGGATCTCGCCCGAGCCAGACTTCCACCTCGGCGCTGTCGCGGTAGCGGGTGGCGTCGTCGGCATTGGTGTGTGCGTCGATGCGATAAGTGTGTGCCTCGACGATCACCGGTCCGTTTCCGCTGCGGACGAAGCGTGCCGCCTCGTCCATGACGGCCAGCATCGCAACGGGATCGTTGCCGTCTACCTGCTCGCTGCCGATCCCGTAGCCGACACCCTTGTGCGCCAACGTCGGTGCTGCGCTTTGGCGCGACAGTGGCACGCTGATCGCAAATCCGTTGTTCTGCACCAGAAAGATCACCGGCGCCTTGAAGACGGCGGCGAAGTTCAGCGCCTCGTGGAAATCGCCCTCACTGGTGGCGCCGTCACCACAGAGCGCCAAGGCGACGGTGTTCAAGCCCCGTCGAGACTCCCCGTAGGCCACCCCCGCTGCATGCAGCAATTGCGTTGCCAGCGGGGTGCACTGCGGCGCACTGCGCAGTGCGACCGGGTCGTATCCGCAGTGCCAGTCGCCGGCGAGCATGCTCAGAATCTGCACCGGATCGACACCCCGGGCGGCCAACGCCATCGAATCCCGGTAGGTGGGGAAGAGCCAGTCACTCGGCTCCAGACTCATCGCTGCCGCGATCTGACATGCCTCCTGCCCTCGCGAGGACGGATACACGGCCAGGCGCCCCTGTTTGGTCAGCGCCGTAGCCTGCTGGTCGAAACGCCTGCCCAGGAACATCTTTCGATACATCGCGATCAGGCGATCGTCGCTCGGTTTTGCGTAGCGGGCCTCGCTGCGCGTCAGTTCTCCGGCAGGGTCGAGGTACTGCACCGCAGAATCGGCCGGCAGGAACTTCTGATACCGCAGTTCCCCCAAGGGCTCGACAAGTGTCACTTCTACCTCCAGAAGACGTTGTGTCCATCAGTATTCGCACTTCGGCGACGTAATGGCAGCAGGCGTCGAGGATTCAAGACAAACGGCCTATCATGAGGATTCGGGCAGCAATATGTCCATCAACCGACTCGACTACCGAACCAGGAATGGACAGATGGCCACCGAACCGCACGCTCTCGATGCGATCGACCGCCGCATCATCGCCGAACTGACCGCAGACAGTCGCATCTCCATGCGTGCACTGGCTGAAAAGGCGCACATATCCCGCGCTCACGCCTACGTCCGCATCGAAAGGCTCGAGGACGCCGGAATCATCACCGGATTCACGACGCGGATCGCCCATGAGAAGGCCGGACTCGGCTCCTCGGCGTACGTGGCACTCTCGATCCGGCAGCACTCGTGGCGAGGTCTGGCGGCGTCCTTGAAGGCCCTGCCGTTTGTCGAGCACTTCTCCCTCCTCGGCGGCGACTTCGACGTTCTGGTGCTGGTTCGAGCCCCGGACAACCAGGAACTACGCCACACCGTCCTCGAAGAACTCCAGGGACTCGACGGGGTTCTCTCGACCAAAACGTGGCTGATCTTCGAAGAAGGCAACGGTCCGGGACCCAACTGGTTGCCCGGCTGATCCGTCTATAGTCGCCGTTAGCAGTTGCACACGGGAGGTGACTCGAATGACCCTGCACGGCCTGGGAATCGGTTGGCGCCCCGAGGTCTCCGGAATCATCGCGCAACTCGACGGCCTGGCATTCTGCGAAGTCATTGCCGAATCCGTCGGAAACGAGATACCGCCGCACCTCGGCTCGCTGGGAGTTCCGGTGATCCCGCACGGAATCTCGCTCTCACTTGGCGGGGCCGAGGCGGTAGATCAGGCACGGATCGATCACCTTGCGCGTGCATCCCAGCTACTGGGCGCTCCCTTGGCGAGCGAGCACATCGCATTCGTGCGTGCAGGCGGCATCGAGGCCGGCCACCTGCTCCCACTTCCGCGCACCTACGAAGCCGTCGACGCCCTGGTACGCAACATCACCCGGACTCAGGACGGTCTACCGGTGCCGTTCGCCGTCGAAAACGTTGCCGCCCTGTTCGACTGGCCGGACGACGAGTTGACCGAAGGGGAGTTTCTCGCGGAGATCGTCGAGCGCACCGGGGCCCTGCTGGTTCTCGACATCGCGAACGTCTACGCCAACGCTCTCAATCGCGGGCGTGATCCCTGGACCGAGCTGAGCCGGCTGCCACTCGAACGAATCGCCTACTGCCACATCGCCGGTGGCAGTCTCGGCGACGGAAAATACCACGACACGCACACCGACCCGGTGCCCGAAGCCGTGCTGGAACTCCTTGCGCAGTTCACCGCCGCCGGTCACCATCCCGCGATCATGCTCGAGCGCGACGGAAACTATCCGCCGGCACTGGAATTGCTCGACGAGCTCGATGCCATCGCCGACGCAGCTGGTCTGGATCGCATCACCGCGGGCACCGATTGGTCACGCACATGAGCACGCTCGGTGAGCGTCAAGAGGCGCTGATTCGCGCACTGGTGGCGGGTGGCGAACTGCCCGAAGGCTTCGACAAAGACGAAGCCGCCGTTGTCTCGGCGGCGCTGCTCCGAAAGCGCGCAGGAGAAGTGGCGCACCACCTTCCGGTCGTGCGCCACACTCTCGGCGATCGTTATCTTCAGTTGTTCACAGCGTGGGCGGACGGACGACCGAAGTCGTCTTCGCATGCGGATGCCCAGGCCTTTGTCGCCCATCTCCAGGACATCGGCGAACTGCCTCGCCCACCCTGGTATCAGAGGTTTCGAAAGGTCTCACGCAAGTGAGACAACAGCTTCGCTGGTGTACATGAGGAACGTCATCGATTCCTGGAAGTACAGCTCGACGGAGTTCGCATCGTGCGAGAGATAGCCGATGGACAGGTCCTGGCCGAGGTGCAATTCGTAGTCACCGCCACGCGTCGACAGCAGGAAAGCGCCGTCGATGGCCGGGGCCCAGATGATCTCGCCGTCGAGGACGCGTCGCAGGTGCTCGCGGATGGGGTAGCCGTGATCGGAGGTCTCGTTGATCGCGGTGAACGCATCTGCATTCAAGAGCAGTGAGTACGGTCCGTTGACACCGGCCAAGCGCAGCGACGTGATCGCCTGGCTGATGGCTTCCGGGTAGTCCTTGGCGTCGATGGGTAGCTTCAGTTCCGGGTTGGAACCGCTGGCCCGCACGCCGGTGATGCTGGCTGCTGGGTATCCCTCGAAGATGGCGCGGTCCTCGGCGAACGCGATCTGCTTGGCCGCGTCCTTGACGGGCTGCCAGTCGGAGTCCTTGGCGCCGCGTTCGACGTCGTCGATGGCCTGACGGCTGACGGTGAACGGGACCCGCAGTTCGATGATCGGCTGGGACTGACGAGCATGTGCGATGACGCCGTCGGCCAAGGGATTGATCGGCACCTGATGCCCGAGTGGGATGGCCGCGAGATCGTCACCCGACGGTCCCTCCACATCCACGACACGACGACCGGCGACGTGACGCTTGAAGGTACGGCTCGCCTCTTCTTCGATCTCGGCCCAGGCTGCTGCCGAAATGGGTGCTAGGTCGCGGTGCAGGTTTGTCATTGCTGGGCACTCCTTTTGAGGCTGCCGATTCCGAGAGAACCGTCAGAGATGGGCGCTGTGAACGTCGCTTCGGGAACAAGCCTGGTCGGCAAGTCCGGGGGACCGTCGAGAAAGTCCGCCGTCGGAACGAAGAAATTGATTCCGGTGACGGCGGTGGAGAAATCGAGAATGCGGTCGTAATTGCCGACGGGATTCCCGATGAACATGTTGGTGAGCATCTGCTCGGTGACCGTCGGCGACGCCGAGTAACCGATGAAATAGGTACCCATCTCAGCGGAGCCGACGTGGCCGAACGGCATGTTGTCCCGCAGAATCTGGATCTGCTCACCGGATTCGTCCTCGATGACGGTGAGTGCGGTGTGGGAGTTGGCCGGCTTGGTGTCGTCGTCCATCTCGAGATCTTCGAGCTTGGAGCGTCCGATGACGTTCTCCTGCTCCTCGACGGGCAGGGAGTTCCACTCCGACATGTCGTGGAGGTACTTCTGGACGATGACGTAACTGCTGCCTGCGAAATCCGGATCCTCGTCACCGACGGTGACCGCGACGTAAGCGGCCTGCCCGGACGGGTTCTCGGTACCGTCGACAAAACCCATGAGGTCGCGTTGCTCGAAATACTTGAACCCGTGGACCTCGTCGATCACCGACGCGGCCCCGGCCAACCTGTTGGTCACGGCCGTGGCGAACTCGAAGCACAGGTCCATCTGACGGGCCCGGATGTGAAACAACAGATCGCCCGGCGTGCGCGGGGCGTGGTGTTTGTCACCGGTCAACTCGACGAACGGATGCAATTCCGCCGGCCGTGGACCGTCGAAAAGTCGATCCCACGCATCCGAACCGATGCCGACGACGGCAGCCAAGCCACCGGCGGGAACCCGGAATCCGATCGAGCGTTGCAGCCCGGAAATATCCGCCAGAACGTCGTGAACTGCCTGCTCACCACCCTCGTCGATGGTGAAAACCAGGAAGATCGCAGCTTCCGTGAGCGGGGTCAGCAACGGCTGCGGTATCGCGGGAAGGGCCACTTCGGCCTCGTCGATCTCACTCGTTTCCGCCATGCAGACCAGTATGGACGATTCCGGCAGTCCCGGCATCAGTAGTGGGTAAGTCGCGTCAGGGTGTCGCGTCAGGGGGTTGCGGCCTGGGCGCCCGCGTCGAAGCCGGCCGGAATCTCGAAGATCTTTCCGTCGAACCCGGCGCGGTAGAGATGCCCGGCCGCGAAACCGGAATTGCCGCGCCCATAGGTCAACACACTCGACGCTTGCAGTCCACTGGTGAGCGAGCAGTACTGGCCGGGTCCGTCGATCCGCCACACCTCACCACTGATGTCCGTGGGAACAATTGCGCGATCTCGCGAGTCCAAGGTCAAACCATCTGGGGCAGAAAAGGTTTCGAAACCACCGAGATCGACCAACGACTCCGAATATCCCGGATTGTCCACGGAGATGCGGCTGACACCCGGGTTTGCGAACGTGCGCGAAACGTAGAGCCAGCGATTATCGGCGCTCAGGGCAGCGCCGTTTGCACTCGGGAAGGTTGCCCACGCCGGGTCGACGGAACCATTCGGGCTGACCTTTCCGATCAGCGAACCGAAATCGTTGGTGGCGTAGATCGTCCCGTCGTGCGCGACAGCAAGGCCGTTTGCAGCGCTCAGACCACCGGCTATCGGCGTCACGGCGCCCGAGTTCACGTCCACCCGCGCGACGGACGCAGCACGCGTCAGATCGCCGATCAGCACGCCGGCGTTTGCTCCGGTACCCACCAGCAGTGAACCGTCCGTGCTCCACGCGAGTGCGCCCGCACCGCCGGGAACCGTCGCGATCGGAACTGCGGCCTGACCAGGCCCGTCGACGCGGAAGATCCGCCCACTCACCAGGTCGGTCGTATACAGGCGCCCTTGCCCGTCCACCGTGACACCCTCGAGGGCTGCACCCGGAATCTGGGCGCTGAGTATGGCGGGTGACGATCCAGGGCAAGGCGGCGCGGCGGCGGCACCGGACACGCCCAGAGCCAGAAGCGAACCGGCAACAAGAGCACCGGTGATACCAACACGAATACCGCGATCGAAGATCCTGGTGCGCATCTGCGCAACGCTAGACCCTCTGTCCGATTTCGCCTAGAGACTCCGAAGGAAAGAGATCAAAAGTTCATTGACCTCGACAGCGCGTTCTTGTTGTACGAAGTGCCCCGCACCGCCGAGGAGATGTACACCCCGCAGGTCGGGGACAGTGTCCTTCATTCGGTCCAGTGCCTTGGGACCGCTCATCGCGATGACCGGGTCTTCCGCGCCCGCAACGAAGAGCGTCGGGACCTCGACGTGCGCGCCGTCCAGATCCGCGCTGCGCTCCCAATTGGCGTCATACGCTCGGTACCAGTTCAAGCCACCGGTGAAACCTGTTGCAGTAAAGGCCTTTACATAGACATCCAAATCATCCTCGGTGAGCCACGACCACGGCAACGCCGGCGCCTCGGGAAGTACGTCGAGATAGCCGTTTCCTTCGGAGGGGTTCTTCCACACATCGAGGTACCGGTAGGCCCCGGACAAGGCGTGGAAGAGCCGCTGAAGGAATTCACGTGGACGGGCGTCGAGTTCGCGCTCCGCGACACCCGGTTCCTGAAAATAGTGAATGTGCAGAAAGTGCTTTCGCGCCAAGGCGGCGTAGATCGTCGAGGGCTTGGCCGGGAATCTGTCCGGCGCATAGGGAACCGCCAAGGAGACCAGTCCCGCAACGCGATCGGGGTGACGAAGCGGTGTCGTCCACGCGACCGGAGCGCCGAAATCGTGTCCGACGAACACCGCTTTGTCGATTCCGAGAGCGTCGAGTAGGTCGATCAGCCGGTTCGCGACGGCGTCGTTGGTGTAGTCCTCGATCGCGTCGGGGCGGGTAGTGCCGCCGTAACCGGGCATGTCGAGTGCAATCGACCGAAAACCCGCTTCCGCCAACGCTGCTGACTGATGGCGATAGCTGTATCCGAGGCCGGGAAAGCCGTGGCACATGACCACAGCTGTCCCGGAACCGGAATCGTCGATCTGCCAACGGAATCCGTCGACGTCGATCATCTTCACCGTCATGTCAGGAGGTGATCATGTCTTCCTGGTTCCAGAATGCGCGCATCGACAGGATCTTGCCGTCGTCGTCGAAGGTCATGACGTCGATGGGTGCGATGGTCAGAGTCTGCTCGCCGAGCTTGGTGATCAGCGAGAAGTGGAATGCCGCTTCGTTTCCGGCAATGCGGAGGGTCTGAAGGTGAGCTTCCTGGTCGAAATTCTCGATCACGGAGTAGAACTCGAGAATGGACTCGCGGGTGGTGCGCACGTCGGTGCCCACCGGATCTTCGACTGTTGCACCCTCGGCATACAGGGCCACAACCTGGGCGGCAGTGCCCGTCGCAACGGTCTCGATGTAGGCGTCGACGGTCTTGCGGATTACCTCTGCGGACGGTGCCATGGTCTACCCCTCGTAGTTAGAACAGGTTCTAATTCTGAGGATAACCTACGATTCTGTTCCACGGGTCAGCTTTCGAGCACCTTGCGCAGGCGAGCCTTCTTCCGGTTCTCCCGCACGATCCAGACGACGTCGGTGTCGTCCGACGCCTCCAGGGAGACGAATGCCGGCAGGGCATTCTCCGGATCCGCCGCAACCGCGACACTCCAGCAGTATCCGAGCGCCTGCCGGAGAGTCCGTGTGTCGGCGTCACGACGGGAATCAGCCGGTTGCGAGACAATCCACTCGGTAGCGTCTCGGCACACCTGAACGGCCAGCGCAGCGTTGGTCTTGTCCTTCAGCAACCGTGGCTCGCAGATCCCCGCAGCCGCTGCGCGCAGCGTCAATGGATGAGCGGAGCGTGACCACTGCTCGATGATCGCCCGCAATAATTGCGGATCCGTGTCGCCTATCGCCTGAACGGCCATCGCGGCAGCTTCACGTGCACGCCACGACGCACTGGTAGTTGCCTCCGTGAGACTGTTCAGGACAGCCTTGTCGCGTGAACGAACAAGGATGAATCCGAGCCCGACGATCCCACAGCAGCGGATGTATTCGTCCTCGGACTCCGCCGCCAGCAGGATGTCGTCGTCATCGGCGCCGCGCGCGAACTCGAGCATGAGCGCGAGGTTCGCGCGCGGGCCGGGCAATCCTGAACGCTCCTGCAGATAACTCCACAGTTCATCGCCGTCCAGATCCGCGAACGTCATGAGAGTCCTGCTTTCTCGAGTGCGGGTGCACCCATCATTTCACCGAAAGCCCTCTCACGACGGGAGTTCGAAGCTCACTTGCTTCCGTCGTCGCGCATAGAGGAATCCACCGACAAACGCGAGCACCAGCACCCCGGTCATCACCACGGCCAGAATGTTGCCGCCCAGTAGGAGCGGAAGGTTTCCGGCAATGGCGATCGCGAATCCGATCAGCCCGACAAGGCCCAAGCTCGGGGCAAGTTTGGTGTGCCAGAATCGCTGATCGACCTTCGTACGATGAAAGAAGACGAGCACCGCAAGGCACGTGAGCAACATGAGGGCCACGATCCCCACCGTTGCAACGCCGGCGAACCACGCGAAGATCTGTGTCACCGGATCCAGACCGATGACGATGCAAACTCCGAGAAGTACCAGAGCACAGCAGGATTGCACCACCGACGCGATGTGCGGCGAACCATGCACGCGGTGCGTCCGCCCACCTGCGCCCGGCAGAACGCCGGTGTTCGACAGAACGAAGATGTATCTGGCCAAGACATTGTGGAGAGACAGAACTGCGGCAAAGAGACTGGACACCAACAGAATTTGAATCAGATGGGCTGTCACCGTTCCGGCAAAGTCGGTGGCAGTGGTGATCAGCATGCCGTCGGGGTCAGTACCCGCAATGTCCACTGCACCCTTGTCGCCCCAGGCTGTCACGACCGCCCAACTGGAGAGAGCATAGAAGCCGCCGATGAGGATCAAGGCGGCGTATGTCGCTCGCGGAATAGTCCGCGCGGGATCCTTCGCCTCATCGCGGAAGATCGCCGTCGACTCGAACCCGATGTAGCCGGCAAGCGCGAATACCAATGCGACACCGGGGGATCCGGAGAAAATTTCCGACGGAGAGAACATTGCCGTCGACGGACCTTCCGGACCACCGTCGGCGATGATGAAAGCGTCGAGTACGACAACGATCCCGACCTCTGCGATCAACAGGATGCCGAGCACCTTGCCCGACAATTCGATATGACGAAATCCCAGGACGGCTACCAGAGCCAACGAGGCGAGCGAGAAGATCCACCACGGCACATCCGGACCACCGTAGGAGGTGATCAACGAACTCATTGCCGGGCCGAGGTAGCCGTACACCGCCAATTGCACTGTGCTGTAACTGACAAGCGCCAACATCGCACTGCCGACACCGGCACCACGGCCCAGACCATGTCCGACGTAGAGATAGAACGCGCCGGTTCCCGGGATGTAACGCGACATCGCGGTGAATCCGACGGCGAAGAGCAGAAGTACACCGGTGGTCACGGCGAAGGTCATGGGGAAGCCCGCACCGTTGCCACCGGAAATGCCCAGCGGCACAAGCCCACTGATCACAGTCAGCGGAGCGGCCGCGGCAACGACCATGAGGACTATCGAACCGGTACCCAGCGAGCCTCGTAGAGTTCGGTCATCGCCGGATGCATCATGTGAAGCATTGACGGAAGTATGGGTCATACCGGCGATGTTAGAACCATTGAAGTCGATTCGGGACCCAATTCACAAAACTTTTACTTGCGAAAAACGGGACGAGCCGTCCGTTCGTCGCGCTCCCGTCAGCCTTCTTCCTGCAGCGCCAAGCGTTTGAGCTCGTCTTTTGCGTGCAGAATGTGACGTTCCATTGCCTCCGCCGCGCGAGCGCTGTCGCCCCGCTTGATCGCCTCGAAGATTTCCTTGTGCTCCACCCTCGAAGCCTCGACCTGGTCTTCGAACACGAGATGATCGACGGGGACGAACATTTCGCCGCGAGCCTCGACCACAGCGGCCTCCAACCTGCTGTTTCCCGCCGCTCTGGCGATACCGCCGTGGAACCTGGCGTCACAAGCCCGGAACGATCCCCGACTTCCGGAAACCCCCAATTGCTCAATGGATTCGAGCAACTCGAGAAGATGACGATCGGTTCGCCGGACCGCCGCGAGGCTTGCCGTGCGCATTTCCAACCCGATACGGAGGTCGACGATCTCGTCGATGTCTGCTTCTCGCGCTTTCAACTGGCCAACCCAGTCTTCATAAGGCCTGGTCAACTCCGAAACGAACGATCCGCCCGTGGCTCCTCGCCGCACCTCGATGTATCCCATCGCCTGAAGGATTCGGACCGCTTCTCGCACACTGACTCGACCGACTTCGAGTTGCTGAGACAGTTCACGCTCGGACGGCAGGCGATCACCGGGGCTGAGCGCGCCGCTGTGAATGAGCAGTCGCAAGCGTCGAGCGATATCCTCCCCCAACGTCGGTGCACTGACCATGAATTCGATGGCCGGCAGCTTGTCGATCTGCACGTCTCGTACCCCCTACTCGGTGCCTGGACCGACACTTACGCTTCGTCTTGACCTACGAAATCGAACGCTCCCATTCGCAACTGTCCTTGAATAGATACAGCAGCGCGCGGCACTTCGAACCCGTTACCCCAACTTTACAAGCCAAACTCTAGCGAAAAGCCATTCAATGGTTCTATGCTCGCTCCTATGACCCAATTCACTATGACGGCGGAGGCACTCCCCGCCATGCCCCTGATCGGAGTCACCGGCCGCGTCGACCGCGGCGGGCCGTCACTACCCAACGTCGTCGGCGACGCGTTGATGGAAATGTTCTTCACCGATTTTCCCTCGAAAATCCGCGCTGCCGGTGGTCAACCGATCCTGCTGAGCATCCACAGTGATCCGCGCCGAATCGTCGAGCATCTCGACGCCCTCGTCCTCAGCGGTGGTTCCGACGTGGACCCCAGGCGATACGGCCGCACCCCCGGACCAAACTCCTCGATGATCGACCCCGCTCGGGACGAATTCGAGTTCGCCCTGGTCGATGCAGCCTGGGAAATCGGACTGCCGATCCTGGGTGTATGTCGAGGACACCAAGTCGTCAACGTCGCCCGCGGGGGCACTCTGATTGCCGACCTTCCGACCGACGCCGGTGAGGCACACAGCTTCTTCGGTTATCCGCGTTCGTACCGACCGCAACAGGTCGCTCTGGAATCCGGTTCCGTCCCACACAGTCTGTTCGGCAACAGCATTCACGTGAACAGCCTTCACCACCAAGCCGTGGACACCCCGGGGAGCGGGCTTCGGATCGTCGGACGCGCGCTCGACGGCGTCGCCGAAGCCATCCAGGCCGCCGATCGCCCCGTGGTGGGCGTGCAGTGGCACCCCGAATTCTTCGTCGAAATCGACCCGCTCTTCTCGTGGCTCGTCGACGCTGCAACCTCCCGTCGGACCGATTCTTCTCACCAGACCGATCATCACAGAATGGAAGACAACAATGTCACGTACGCATGAGAACAAGGTCGCCCTCATCACCGGTGCAGGTTCCGGAATCGGCCGCGGCATCGCGCTGCGTCTCGCCTCCGACGGTGCCCGCGTTGCGGTCGTGGACCTTCACATCGAAAGTGCAAAGGAGACCGTCGCACTGATCGAATCACAGTACGGCACACCTGCGCTCGCCCTCGAAGCCGATGTGCGCGACCGCGCCGCAGTGAGCGCCGCCTTCGAAGCGACCGTCGCCGAATGGGGACGCTTCGACTACCTCGTCAACAACGCCGGTCTGATCACGATGAGTTCTCTCGAGAACCTCACCGACGAAGAGTGGGACCTCGTCCTCGACGTCAATCTCAAGGGCATGTTCATCGTCACGCAGATCGCCACCCCGTACTTCCGCGACGGCAACAGCGGCGCTGTGGTGAACTTGTCGACGGTGGAAGCGGACGTGGTTGTGTCCTCCCAGGGCTTCGCCCAGGTCCACTACAACGCGTCGAAGGGTGGAGTGAAGATGCTGACGAAGGCTCTGGCCGTCGAACTCTCGCGGTACAACGTACGAGTCAACGCGATCGCCCCCGGGCCGGTCCCCACCGCCTTCCTGCCTGGCATCGACGTCTCCTCCGGCGAAGTTCTCGACTTCATGAAGTCCAGGCTCCTGGTGCCGCGCGTCGGCCGCCCCGAGGACATGGGTGCTGCAGTCTCCTTCCTGCTCTCCGACGACGCCTCCTACATCAGTGGAGTCCAGCTGCCCGTCGACGGCGGATGGCTTGCCCGATGAAAGGCCGGCTCACCACGGCCGAGCTCGCCGAGTCCGACATCGACACCGTCCTCATCGCCGGTATCGACCTCTACGGACGGTTGATCGGCAAACGAGTCCCGACGCGAATTTTCCTCGCGAACATCGACGAGGGCCTGCATGTGTGCACCTGTGTGTATGCCTGGGATGCCAGCCAACGCATGGACAAACTCGTTGTCGACTACGCCGGCGGACACACCGGCTGGCATGACTTCCGCCTGCAACCTGACCTGGGAACACTGCGACGCGCGTCGTGGCTCGAGTCCACTGCCATCGTCATCGCGGACTCGGTCGACGAACATACCGGCGAGATGGTCCCGATCGCACCGCGCACGATCCTGCGCAAACAGATCGACAAGCTCGAAGCTGACGGCCACACCGTCTACGCGGCAACGGAACTCGAGTTCCACCTTTACCGAGGTACCCCCGACGCATTGCGGCGCAGCGGCTATCGGGATCTCGAACCCACCACCCTGGTGCCCTCGGATTACACCATCACCGCCGGCAACGCGATGGAACCTTTCTTCCGCAAGGTACGAACCGCGTTGGAGGAGAGCGCGATTCCCGTGGAGGTCTCTCAGGTCGAATACGGCCTGGGCCAGTGGGAGATCAACCTCGAATACGGAACCGCCCTCGAGATGGCCGACCGCCATGTGCTATTCAAGCAGGTCGTCCACGACGTCGCTGCGGCAGAAGGGCTCACCGCTACCTTCATGGCACGTCCGAGCACCGACGGCATGGGCTCGTCGTGTCATATTCACGCGTCCATGCGGAGCGACGACACCTTCCCATTCCACGACGAAAGCGCAGAAAACACCGCGAGCGCCGAACTGCTGCACGCCGTCGGCGGAGTTCTCGAGCACTGCCCGGAACTCATGCTGTTCTACACGCCGACCATCAACTCGATGCGCCGGACCAGAGCCAGCCACGATTTCTCGGGGAACGGCTTGACCTGGGGTTTCGACAACAGGACTACCACCTGCCGACTCATCACCGGAGCGCCGTCCGCCAATCGTCTCGAAATGAGACTGCCAGGGGCGGACGCAAATCCGTATCTCGCACTCGCCGCCGTTCTGGCGTCGATGAACGACGGTCTGACACGAAAGCTCGATCCCGGCGCACCGGTACGACGCGACGGGTACAGCGACACAGACACACTCAAGAAGGTGAAGCAACAACCGCTGCCCGGCACACTGGACGAAGCGGCGCGTGCGCTCGAGGCCAGTGAGTTCGCACTCGCGGCGTTCGGCGCCGAGGTCGTATCGCACTATGCGGCGGTCGCCAAGGACGAATGGGATTCCTTCATGTCCGCGGTCACCGACTGGGAACGCGAACGCTACCTCGACAACATCTGACCTACAAACGATTTCGCCACGAAGGACAGTCATGACCACTTCATGCTCACTCGTGCCCCAGAACAACACGATCGACGGAAACGTCGAAACACCGGCTATCGAACTCGGCGAATTTCTCACCGATCCCGACACCGGAGAGAAACTGCAAGCCCAACTCTCGTCCTCCACCGAACAGGTGGAGAGGGCGATCACCGCCGCGACAGAACTTCACCGATCGGGTGTCTGGACCCGTCGATCGATCGCCGACCGGGTGCGCCTACTCGAGAGAACGGGTGAACTTGTCGAAGAACGGACTGCGGCGATCGCTCGTGAGGACTCCAAGAACAACGGCCTTCCGCTTTCGATCAGCACACTTTTCGCCGGCGGACTTCCCGATCTGTTCCGCAGTGCTGCAACGCATCTGAAGAACTCCTCCGGGTTCGAGCAGCTGGCGTCAGGTGCACAATTACATCGGCTGGCGTGGGGCCCGACCGCTGTGATCGCACCGTGGAACGCACCGAGCTTCATCACCGCCAAGAAGACCGCATTCGCTTTGGCCGCAGGTGCTCCGGTCATCGCCAAGCCCTCCAACTGGGCACCGTCGGGTCCCAACGTGCTTGCCGAGGCGATCTCACGTGCCATCGCCGAAGTCGACGCGCCGAAAGCTCTGTTTCAACTCGTTCACGGAGGCGGGGACGTCGGGCATCTACTGGCCTCCGATCGACGAATCCGAGCACTGGCGTTCACCGGCGGCCGAGCGGCCGGTAGTTCCATCGCCGCTGCAGCTTCTACCGATTTCAAGGCTCTTCAACTCGAACTCGGCAGCAACAACCCCGTGATCATCCGCGCCGACGCCGACATCGATCTGACTGCCACCGCACTCGTCGACGGGTTCACCAAACTCAACGGGCAATGGTGTGAGAGTCCGGGAAGCGTCTTCGTGCCGCCGCACCTTCACGACCGGCTTGTCGACGCAATACTCGACCGCACGGCCGAAATCGCACTCGGCCGAACCGATGACGCCAACACCACGATGGGTCCGCAGGCGAACGAGCCTCAACTCCAACGGATGCGGGATACCGTCGAGTTCCTCCGTGGCGTGGGCGGCACGGCCGTCTCGAGCACCCCCGTGCCTGACGATTCCGGATGGTTCTTCCCTCCGACTGTGGTGCACGGGATCTCGTCGGAGCACACCAAGACGGAGACCTTCGGGCCGATCCTGACCGTGCACCGAGCATCTACCGACGAGCAGGCGCTGCTCGAGGCCAACGCTCTCGATACCGGCCTGGCCGGATACGTGTTCGGCGCCGACGTCGACGCCGCTCGTGAACTTGCGGCCCGAATCGAGTGCGGTGAGAACAAGGTCAACAGCACCAGCCTCCTGGACCTCGACGACCACTCGACCCAGAGTTTCTGGGGCGGAAGCGGTATCGGCGCACACGGCGACGCAGAGCTTCTCGACTTCTTCCGGGGATCGCGAATCGTCGGTGTCGATGCGCCCGGACTGCCTCTCTAAGCCGAAAGAGGTCGTGGGAATGGGTGAAACGACACGGGTTGGCACCATGGTCGTCGAATGCCATGACACCGCAGCAGTTCTCGCCCGCATTTCTTCGCTGGGGTGGAAGCTTGGCGTAGAGGTCGTCAGTCTGTCCACGTGGATGTCCGTGACATCGCCGGGAGTCAGCGGTATGTCAATTGCGTACCGTTGCCCGACAACGATTTCGGACGCCATGCTGATCAAGCGTCTCAACAAGATCGTCGGGATAGTCCGCATCAAGACGGACCACGGCCCGTTTGTTCCGGTGACCCCACAGGTCGGCCTACACGTCACCGCGACTTTCCAACGCGTCGATCCAGTCGCGCTGGTCGCCTACCGGCACGGCGCAACCGTGTGCAGTCAGGCGAACAACGTTCTGTCGGTTCAACTCACCACTACCCGATCGAACGCGGACACATTCGTCTCTGATCTTGCGCAGGTTGCAGAGCGTCCACTGCGGGGTGAGATCTCGCTGCAGAAGATTCATCTTGCATGACGTCGACGTGCCACGACGGAGATGTGCGGCTACGGGCGTTGGCCAGTAGCCGCACATCATCGTGCGATCAGTGAGCCGGGAGAAGGGACGTCTCCTGCGCCGCGCCGTCCTCAGCGCCGATCTGGACAATGTTTCGCGGCAGGAACACGGCTGCGATCGCACCGAGAACTGCTGCAGCAGCACCAATCAGGAACGCGATGCGCATGCCCTCGTCGGTGTAGAACACAGCGCCCTCCATCGCCATCGCGATGTGCGAGTTCAAGACTGTGAAAGCGATGACGGGAAGCACTGCGGGGAAGATGCTCTGGAAGACCGCAACCATGCTCGCCGTGGTTGCCTGCAACTGCGGCGGCACTGCCTCGATGAGCAGGTTCGGGATGGAGGCGTAGCCCATACCCATTCCGACACCGAAGATTCCGGCAAAGATGATGAGCAGCGGCTTGTTGTCGTGAATGGTGGCCGTCAAGGTGAATCCGACTGCCATGAGGATCATTCCGATGATCATCAGCAGACGCGGTCGGATGTTGCGGCCCACGAGGAAACCAACGATCAAACCGCCGACCACCACCATGCCGCCAAGGGGCGCCTGGAAGATCGCGAAGCCCTCTGCCGTGACGCCGAATCCGTATCCCAGGCCGAGAACTGCTGGCGTCATCACCATCATCGGCAGCAAAATCGTGAAGACTCCCGACGCGCCGTAGCAGAACCCGGCACCGACGGCGGTGAGCATCACCGAACGCTTGCCGAAGTAGCGCAGGTCGATCAGGGGCTCACGGATGGCTCGGGCAGAGGCAACCCAAGCCGCCAGCAGTGCCACGCCACCGATCAGGTAGGCCAGCGTCGAACCGTTCTTCCAGCCCCAGGTCGGTCCGAAGCTGACGCCGATCAGAATTCCGGCGATGCCCGATCCGAGTAGTACCGCACCGATCAGGTCCAGCGAAGAACGCAGTCGTACAGCTGATTCCGCCGTCGAAGCGAAGATCATGCCGCCGAGCAAAACCAAACCGATGACGAAGAACCAGAAGATGCTCCGGAACCCGTGGTTGTCGATCAACCAACCGGTGAGGAACGGCGCCGGAATAGCGATCAGGCCCATGCCGGAGGTTGCAATACTGACAGCCAGCGCAACGGTTTTCGGCGGAAAGACATCTCGAATGAGGGAGTAGCTCAGGAAGAGGCAGGGAACGAGCAGACCAGTCAGGGACCGGCCCAGAATCAGGATCGCGTAGCTCGGCGCTATCGCCGAAATGAAGGATCCGACCGCTGCGCCGGCGACCGCAAAGAGCAGGACTTTTCGTTTGCCGTACATGTCCGCGAGCTTGCCGAGCAGCGGAGACGCGACCGCTCCCAGCAGCAGGAACGACGTGAGCAGCCAAGCTCCCTGCGTCGTTTGATAATGCACCGAGATGGCGGGCAGCGCAGTGGAAATCATCATGTAGCTCACCGCGAGCATTTCGAGAAGAAGAACGATCGACGCCAGCGAGAACACCAGTCGCGGAGTCCACCGCTCCGGTATCGACGTCGATTCGGGCAGACTGGGAGACGAACCGTCGCTGTGGACATGAGACGCCATGGCTGAAGAATCCTTTCGGGACACCTGCGAATTCGATTGACCCCCTGCCGAATACCGTCGGCCGGGGCCTTGCGGGGAAGTGCAGTGGAACGACAGCTACCACTCTCGGCAACGTGTTACCTGCATCACAGCCCTCGCGTCGAACGCGCGCTACAGAATGTTCCGCGGAGCGGGACAATCAGGACAACGACTGATTGGCACCCCGGATACAGCCCCAGATACGACTGTGCGCCGTTTCGGTAGCGGTAACTACCAAAACGGCGCACAGGGGCCGAAGGCCCTACAGAACTATGTTGACCATCTTGCCCGGCACAACGATCACCTTGCGGGGTGCGTTGCCCTCGAGCAGAGCGACGATCTTCTCGTCGGCCAGGGCGATCTCCTCGACAGCCTTGCGATCGGCATCCGCCGGCACGCTGATGCGGCTACGAACCTTGCCGTTGACCTGGATCGGGTACTCGACGGTATCCTCGACGAGCCACTTCTCCTCGACAGCGGGGAAGGGTCCGTGCGCAAGGGATTCCGTGTGCCCCAGACGCGACCACAGCTCTTCCGCGAGGTGCGGCGCCAGGGGAGCGAGCATCAGCACCAACGGCTCGACAGCAGCACGCGGCGCACCGCCCGGGAACGCCTTGGTGAGATGGTTGTTGTACTCGATCAGCTTCGCGGCGGCCGTGTTGTCGCGCAGCGCCGTGTAATCCTCGATGACACCGGAAATCGCCTTGTTGAGCGCACGCAGAGTCTCTTCACCAGGAGCTTCGTCGGTGACACGGGGCTTGCCGGTCTCCTCGTCGATGACGACGCGCCACACTCGCTGCAGGAATCGCGCAGCACCGACGACGTCCTTGGTAGCCCACGGACGCGAGGTGTCCAGCGGACCCATCGACATCTCGTACACACGCAGAGTGTCTGCACCGAACTCGGCGCAGATCTCGTCCGGCGCAACGGCATTCTTCAGGCTCTTGCCCATCTTGCCGTACTCGCGGTTGACCTCGGCGCCTTCGTAGAAGAACTTGCCGTCACGCTCGACGACCTCTTCCGCCGGCACGTAGACGCCGCGGGCATCGGTGTACGCGAATGCCTGGATGTAGCCCTGGTTGTACAGGCGGCGGTACGGCTCGCTCGAGGACACGTAGCCCAGGTCGAACAGAACCTTGTGCCAGAAGCGCGAGTACAGCAGGTGCAGCACTGCGTGCTCGACGCCGCCGACGTACAGGTCGACTCCACCGGGATCGTTGGGGCCGTGCAGTTCCGGACGCGGACCCGTCCAGTACGCCTCGTTCTGCGGGTCGCAGAAGGCGTCCTGGTTAGTGGGGTCGATGTAGCGCAGCTGGTACCACGAGCTGCCTGCCCACTGCGGCATGACGTTGGTATCGCGATGGTAGGTCTGCAGACCGTCACCGAGATCGAGCTCGACGTTGACCCAGTCGGTCGCCTTGTTCAGCGGGGGAGAGGGCTCGGAGTTGGCGTCGTCCGGATCGAAGGACACGGGTGCGTAGTCCTCGACCTCCGGAAGCACCACGGGCAGAGCCGAATCCGGCAGAGCGTGTGCGTTGCCGTCCGCGTCGTAGACGATCGGGAAAGGCTCACCCCAGTAACGCTGACGCGCAAAAAGCCAGTCGCGCAGCTTGTACTGGATAGTGCCCTTGCCCTGGCCGCTCTCCTCGAGGCGACTGATGACGGTCGCCTTGGCCTCGGCAACGTCCAGCCCGTCGAGGTAGTCGGAGTTCACCAGCGGGCCGTCACCGGAGTACGCAGCCTCCGAAACATTGCCACCGACAATAACTTCGAGAATATCCAGACCGAACGCGTTCGCGAACTCCCAGTCACGGTGATCGTGTCCCGGAACTGCCATGATCGCACCGGTGCCGTAACCCGTCAGAACGTAGTCGGCGATGAAGATCGGAACCTTGTGTCCGTTGACCGGATTGACGGCGTAGGAACCGAGGAAGACGCCCGTCTTCTCCTTGTTTTCCTGGCGCTCCAGGTCGGTCTTGGCGGCAATCGACTTACGGTATGCAGCAACAGCTTCCGCCGGAGTCGTGGCACCGCCAGTCCAGCGCGCGTCGACACCTTCGGGCCACTCGTCCGCGACGAGCTTGTCCACCAAGTCGTGCTCAGGAGCCAGCGTCACGTAGGTGGCGCCGAACAGCGTGTCCGGACGGGTAGTGAACACATCGACGCCGTACTCGCCTGCAGCAAAGGTAACTTCGGCACCGTACGAGCGTCCGATCCAGTTGCGTTGCATGGCCTTGACCTTGTCCGGCCAATCCAGGTACTCGAGGTCGTCGACCAGGCGATCGGAGTACGCGGTGATGCGCATCATCCACTGCTGGAGATGCTTACGGAAGACTGGGAAGTTTCCGCGGTCACTACGACCGTCGGCGGTGACTTCCTCGTTGGCCAGGACGGTACCCAAACCGGGGCACCAGTTGACCATCGAATCCGACTGGTAGACAAGGCGGTACGAGTCCAGAACCTTGGCCTTCGCGGCCACGTCCAACGAAGCCCACTCGCGTCCGTCTTCCAGAGCGCGCTCACCGGAATCGAACTCGGCTTCCAACTCGGAGATACGACGCGCCTTGCCGGCTTCCTTGTCGTACCAGGCGCCATGGATCTGCAGGAAGATCCACTGCGTCCAGTGGTAGAAGTCGACATCCGTCGTCGCGAGACTACGACGCTCGTCGTGGCCCAGACCCAGGCGTCGCAGCTGGCGCTTCATGTTGGCGATGTTGGACTCGGTGGTGGTCCGTGGGTGGGTACCCGTCTGCACGGCGTACTGCTCGGCCGGGAGACCGAAGGCGTCGTAACCGAGGGTGTGCAGGACATTGCGGCCCTGCATGCGATGGAAGCGCGCGAAGACGTCCGTAGCGATGTATCCGAGCGGGTGACCGACATGCAGGCCCGAACCCGAGGGGTACGGGAACATGTCCTGCACGAAGAGCTTGTCGGCGGGAACACCGTCGGGCGAGGAGAGCGGACCGACCGGATTGGGCGCGTTGAACGTGCCTTCCTCACTCCAGCGGTCCTGCCAGTGCTGCTCGATCTGGCCGGCGAGCTCCGCGGTGTAGCGGTGCTGCGGAGTTGCGTCGGCTGGTGAATCGGGGGACTGCGGAGACTCGGTCACTGTGGTCGCTATCTACTTGGCTGACGGAAATACCGATAACCAGGGTAGAGCCTGTGCGACCCGGGCATACCATCAACTCCACTCGCGCCTATCCTGTATGGGTGATCGTTGTCGCTGTGGTGCTATTCGTGCTCGCTGTCGCCGTCGGTGGAGTTGCTGTCGCCGGACTGATCGGCAAACTCCCGCGCAACCGCTGGGCCGGTGTCCGCACCGAGGATTCCCTGCGGAGCGAGGAGTCGTTCGCTCTCGCCAACAAAGTGGCCGGTCCGACCATGCTCGCGGCCGCCGGAATGTTGGTCATCGGCGGAGTCGCAGCACTGACCATCGGCGGAGTCTTCGGCGTCGCAGTCGCGATCATCGCCGTCGTCGTCGCCGTCCTCACTGCCGGTTTCGGTGGAGGCATCGGCGCGCGCGCAGCCGCCGCACTCCCGCAGCAGAGCGGATGCGGTAACGACTGCAACTGCGGCGGACACTCCGAGCCTGTCGCCGAACCGGTGGCGGAGACCCCCGAGGCCAAGGCGAACGCTGCCGCTTGCGGTACCGCTTCCTGCGGTGCCTGCGCGCTCAAGGATGCTTGCCAGCCGGCTCATTGATTCACGTGAAACATCGCGTGATCGACCCGGCCGGGGTCGTATTCGGGCTAGTGGTTCCGCTGCTGTGTGCGGTCTTCGGCTTCGTCCTGACAAAAATTTGGGAGCCCCGCCTCCCGGAACAGATCGCGACTCACTGGACCACCACCTCGCCGGACGGATTCTCCACCCCGTCGGCCAACGCCTGGACCATTGCACTTCTGACGCTGCTCTTCGGTGGCGGCCTGAGTGCGATTGCTGCTCTTGCTCCCGCGATGCTGATGATGCGCCGATTCATGTTGGTTGTCGGGCTGAGCGTGGTCGGGCTCATCACGACAGTGAACTTCGCTTTGCTCTACACCCAACTCGATGTCACCGATCCATCCACGACGTCACTCCCGCTGTGGTCTATCGGTGTCGGCTTTGCAGTCGGCGGGGTGCTGGGGTGGATCGGCGCCTCGTTCCTGCGTGACTACCGCGTCCGCACTCTTGCCACGATCGAACCCTCGGCCGGGTTGCCGCGAAGCCGCTGCGCTCTCCCCATCTCCGACGACGTCGGATTCAGCACCAAGGGGTCGGTGATCCTCACTGCGATCACTCTGTCGCCCGGAGTCGTCATGGCGTTGGCGACGCGGTCACTCTGGCCGCTGTTCATCTTCGGAGCACTCGGACTGCTCGTCGTCAGCCTGGTTCGCTTCCGGGTGATCGTCGACGAACGGGAAATTCGGGTCATCAACATGGGGATGGCTGCGATGACCTACGGCATCGACGAAGTTGTCGGAGCCGACGTCGCGGAGATCAAACCGTTCGCGGACTTCGGCGGCTGGGGACTCAAGACCAAGGGTCGTCGTAACTACGGCGTCGTCACCCGCACCGGGCCCGCGGTGGTCGTCACGTTCGCCGGTGGCGACCGCCTCACGATCACGACACCGAAGGCCGAAGACATCGCCGGGTCCCTCAACCGATTGGCCGACGCCCGGACTCGGTAACCGCCGAACCTGAACCGATCGCTTCCTGAGTCTTCTCGAGATACCCGCATGCCGCCGCCCTGGCTTTGGTGACATCGCGTTCGGCAATGGCTTCGGCAACTCCCTGATGATGCGAGGACGTCAGCGACGGCGGATGAACGCCTTCGGTCACCTCGTAGGTGGCGCGGACCGTTTCGAGAATTCCGGCAAACAGATCGGTCAGAACTGGATTGTGAGCGGCATCGACGACGGCAATGTGAAACGCAAGATCGACGTCGACGAAGTTCTCGGCCGGCACGTCACGCTTGGCGGCCAGCTCACGAAGTAACCGAACGTCGTCGTCGCTACGACGCTCACACGCCAACCGGACCGCTTCCATCTCGAGCGCACGACGCACTTCGAAGACGTATTTCATCTCGTCGACCGACGCGTGTTTGCCGAGCAGTCCGCCGATGTCGGTCCGTGCCCGAACGAAGGTCCCTGATCCGCGACGGATCTCGAGGACTCCCGTCGACGTCAGTGTCTTGATCGCTTCGCGCACGGTGTTCCGGCCGACGCCGAGAACACTCATCAGTTCCGGCTCGGTGGGAACACGGTTCCCGACGGTCCAGGCGCCGTCGGAGATCTGCGCGCGCATCCAATCGAGGGATTGCTCGTACGCGGACTCCTTGCGAACAACGGTCATCTACTCATCCTCACAGCATTCGCGACGATCATTCCACTCACCTACGATACGTAGGACGACCCATGTATTTTCGAACTCTGTCATCAGGAGGGGCTTCCCACGTCCGCCACAGCTGTCGCCACCGAAGTACGCACACGCCGCACCAATCGACACTTCTACGGCGTGGGCTACGTCCTCACCGTGATCCTTCTGGGCGCGAACATGCCCACCTCCGTCTACGGGCTGTACCGGACCGAGTTCGGATTCACGCCCACCATCCAGACGCTCATCTACGGCGTCTACGTCGCCGGCCTCGTTCCGGCATTGCTGTTCTTCGGACCGCTGTCCGACGCCCTCGGCCGGCGCACCGTGCTCATTACTGCACTCGCTCTGAGCGTCGTCGGCACGCTCGTTCTGGCATTTGCCGACGCGACGGTGTGGTTGTTCGTAGGCCGTGTCGCTCAGGGAATCGCGGTGGGCGCGGCCAGTGCCGCAGGCAGTGCTGCGCTGGTGGAGCAGGAACCGAAATTCGATCACCGACGGGCAGCGCTCGTCTCGACGGTGACGGGCGCTTTGGGCGGTGCACTCGGACCACTCGTGTCCGGTGCGATCGCCCAGTATCTTCCGCAACCTCTGCGATTGCCGTATCTGATCTTCCTCGTCGCGTTCATCCCGGCACTGATCGTGTTGCTGCTACTGCCGCAGATCGGGAACATCACACGCCCGAAGCGGTTCTTCCAGATGCCACATGTTCCCGCCGCCATCCGAGAGACATTCTGGCTGAGCTCGCTCGCCGTCGCGCTGTCGTGGGGCGCAGTCGGGCTCTTCCAGTCGGTGGTCCCGTCATGGATGACCAGCCTGCTGAACATCGACAACCTTCTGCTCGGCGGCGGGGCAGCCGCACTGGTGATGATCTGCTCGGTGGTCGCGCAACTCGGCGGAAGCCGCATGGACCCGCGCACGTCCGTCACCGTCGGTCTGGGAATCCTCGCTCTGGGAATGATCGGCCTCCTCGTGGTCGACCTCGTCCCGAGCCTGGCACTGCTTGGCGTCATCACCGTCGTGGTCGGCGCCGGGCACGGTCTGGCGTTTGCCGGCGGCATGAAGCGCGTCAACGCCGCCGCCCGGACCCACGCCCGCGAGAGCCACGGCGGAGTTCTGGCCGCGTTCTTCACCGTCAGCTACGCGGGACTGGCGATCCCGTCGATCATCGCGGGTATCGCCATCACGATCCAGGGAATGCAGACGGCCATCATCGAGCTGTCGATCATCGGGACGCTGCTGTGCCTGGCGGTGATGGGCTTCAACCTTCGTGGGGCTCGAGAGCCCGCTGAAGCTCGCCGTTATCCTTAGCCAGGTGAAGTTTCTCAGTAGGTTCTACATCGACGGGTTCATCCTCGGCATCATCATCGCCGGCGTGCTCGGAAGTGTGTTCCCGGTATCGGGTACCGCGGAGAGCATTCTGAACTGGGCCACCAAGATCGCCATCGGCTTCTTGTTCCTGCTCTACGGCGCGCGACTCTCGCCGCAGGAAGCCTGGAAGGGCGTCAAGCACTGGCGACTGCACACCGTCGTCCTCGCCGCGACGTTCGTGCTGTTCCCACTGATCGGCCTAGCACTGCGATTCCTGTCGCCGACGCTGATCAGCGACGAGCTCTACACCGGCATCCTCTACATGTGCCTGGTTCCGTCGACGGTTCAGTCTTCGATCGCGTTCACCTCGATCGCCAAGGGGAATGTCGCGGGCGCGATCGTCAGTGCGTCGTTCTCCAACCTGATCGGCGTCTTCGTCACACCGCTGCTGGTGGTTCTGCTGATGAACACCACCGGCCAGGCGACGGTCGACTTCTCGTCGATCCTCGACATCGTCGTGCAGTTGCTGATCCCGTTCATCGTCGGTCAGCTGATCCGCCCGCTGGTGATCGGATGGCTGCAGAAGTACGCCGAACCCACCAAGTACGTCGATCGCGGATCGATCCTCCTCGTTGTCTTCGCCGCCTTCAGCGAAAGCATGAAAGAGGGGATCTGGAGCACCATCACGATCTGGCAGATCGTGATCCTCACAATCGTGTGCTGCCTGATTCTCGCGCTGGTTCTCGGCGTGACCACTCTCGCGGGGCGCAAGCTCGGGTTCGATCTTCCCGATCAGATCGTCATCATCTTCTGCGGGTCGAAGAAATCCTTGGCAACGGGCCTACCGATGGCGGCTGTACTGTTCGCGGGCCAGCCCGTCGGCCTGATCGTGTTGCCGCTGATGATCTTCCATCAGATCCAACTGATCGTCTGTGCTGCGATGGCGCAACGCTTCGCGAATCGGGATCCGGTGAGCGTCAGCTAGCGAGCAACTCGCCTCGGGTCGCGTCGACGCAGCCACAACCGCCCTGCAGTTCAGCACAATCGATGGACAACGCATGGCGACTCGATGCCAGGTCGACGCAGTTCACGCCGGTGCATTCGAGCGATCCGTCGGCATGTCGCAGCAAGGAATCGTGGCAGTGATCGACATCCGAAACACAATCCGCGCACTGGATCTGACGCTCAGCGAGCATTACTGCCACCTCTCTCGAAAACGATGACACAGGAATATCATCGACCTCCGACAAGTCAGTTTCGTTCCACCTCGATGGGGTGGCTGGCCAGCATCGCCACGGGTAGCGGCTGGCGTCGTAGCACCCGTGCCCAGACATCGACTCGGGGCGGCGTCAGCACATCCGACGGCAGCGAGCTGATCACCATCCAGTCTTCACGCTCGAGCTCCGAATCCAGCTGGCCCAGAGTCCAACCCGAGTACCCGGCAAAAATTCGGATCCCTTCGACCAGAGGAGCAATGACCTCCGGGTCCGAGTCCAGATCCACCATGACTACCTTGCCGTCCACCCGCCGCAGGCCGGCGACGCCGTCGATCCGCGCACCGTTGCGAGCGATGCCCAGGCAAAGCGCCGAGTCACGCTTGACTGGTCCACCGATGTACAGGGCCGAAGGATGCGCGGTCAGCGGTGACCACTGCGGCAACACGTTCTGCACGGCCGTCTCACTCGGCCGATTGACGACGACGCCCAGGCTCCCGGCGTCGTTGTGCTCGATCATGTAGATGACGGTGCGGCGAAATGCGGGTTCCGTGAGATCGGTCGACGACACCAACAAACTGCCCGGACGAACCTCCGGTTCTATCCAGGCCATTCGATCCTCGGGTTCTTCTGCGTGCGCCACAAGGACATCATCTCACCGACAACTGCGTGCGGAGGAACGAGACACAAGCGTGTTCAGGTCAGACCCGCCACATCGGCAAGTAGTGCCAAATGCCGCTCGAAAATCTCGCTCGCGTCGGTGAACGTATCGCTTCCGTACTGGCCGAACACCTCGAAGTTCACCGAACCGAACAGCGATACCCAGACGAGAGTTGCGCGCACCGCGGCATCCGGCGGCAGGTCGGTACCCAGTTCAATCCGCACTCCCTCGAGGTCCGCTGCCAACGTGTCACTCAGGCCCGGACCCTCTCGCACCGTCAGTGAACCCGCGCGATGGGCGGCGTCGATGATCCCGATCAGCCGGGTCACGACGAGGGTGCCGGGGCCGGTGGTCTGCTCGCCCGGAGCGTCGTAGCCGGGGACGGGGCTGCCGAACAACAGACCGTAGCGGGCCGGCTCCCGGATCGCCCAGCTCCGAACGGCGCGCCCTAGAGCAATGAACTGTCCGCGAAAATCCTCTGCTGCAACGGCATTCACGGCTGCGTCCACTTCCGCGCCCAGTTCCGTGTACCCGTCGACCACCAGCAAGGTCAGCAGTTCGTCCCGACTGGCGACATAGCGGTATACCGCTGAGGACACGACTCCCAGGTCACGCGCGACGGCCCGCAGAGACAAGGCTGCAGCGCCGACGGCAGCGAGATGCTCGCGTCCGATACGGGTGATGTCCTGCAGCGTCTGTTCGCGTGCCCGTTCGCGGGGAGTTCCAACCATGGGTCCATCTTGCCCCATTCCCGAGAGCAGTATCAACAAAAGAGAGCACTGCTCTTGACAGCGCTCGGGTGCAGGTGCATTCTTGAAAACGAGAGCAGTGCTCTCAGTTCACTCGAAACAAGAAGGAGCACACCATGTCGAACCTCGAAATCGTCACCGGAGCAGGACCCGTCGGATCCGCCGTCGCGCTACAGCTCGCCGAGCAGGGAATCAACGTCCGCATCCTGACCAGGTCCGGCAGCGGGCCCGAGCACCCGCTGATCGACCGCCGACGCGTCGACGTCTCGGATGCCGAGGCCCTGCGCTCGGTCAGCGAGGGCGCCACGGCCATCTACCACTGCATCCACGCCGCCTACAACGCAGCCGATTGGGAGCGGGAACTCCCGGCGGCCGAGGAGGTTGTGCTCGACGCGGCCGCATCCATCGGTGCCGTCGTGGTCTTCCCCGAAAGCCTCTACGCCTACAACTCCGACGCCCTGATGACCGAATCCGATCCACGTAACGCCACCGGCGGCAAGCGCGGAGTGCGCACCGCGCTGCTGCGTGCTCGCGAGGCCTCGGCAACACCCACAGTCAGCGTCGTGGCCTCGGACTTCTTCGGTCCCCGCGTCCGCACCGCCCACGCGGGCGAGCGCATGGTTCCGAAAGTCATGGCAGGTAAGAAGATTCGTGTCATCGGTTCCGCAGATCAGCCGCACTCCTTCACCTACATCCCCGATCTCGCAGCAGCGATGATCGCGGCGGCACACAACCCCGAACTTTGGAACTCCGTCCTCCACGCACCCACCGGCCCCGCGCTCACTCAGCGCAAGATCGCCGAGGCCTTCGCCCGCGCCGCCGGGGCATCCCCCGCCAAGGTGGGTGTACTCCCCGCCTGGGTGCTCGACGCCGTCGGCAAGATCAACACCGACAGCCGCGAACTCGCGGAGATGAACTACCAGTTCACCAAGCCGTTCGTCATGGACTCGAGTGCCAGCGAAGTGCTGCTCGGACTCTCGCCGACGCCGCTCGATCAGGCCGCCGAAGCGACCGTCGCGTGGTGGCGCGAGGAACAGTCTCGCGCCGCTGCCGCGTGAAGTGGCTGCACACGCTACGCAGGTGCGTACCGCCAGGAAAGTCCGCCGTCACCGAGTCCCGCTACCCAGCCACCACCGAAAGGCCGACCCGTTTCCAGGGAATCTACGAGATCGGCGAGCATCGCGCTGATCGAAGTCCACTGAGGTCCGGCGGCGTCCGCGTTCTCACGGGCATACTCGGTCACACAGCCTGACAGCTCCCCTTGCCTTGTGTCGCAGAATAATTCGTATCCGTCGCGGCAGGCGAAGGTTACGTAGTCCGGAAGAAACTTTCCGATCGGGGTTCCTGCCGGTTGAGCACGGTCCGACAATGAGGGAACACTCTCCGGGACATCTCGCAGCTCGTACGCTGCCGGGGCTCTGCGGTGATTGGCCAACAGCTCGTCCAGATTGAGCATGTCGTGTTGGGGAAGGAACTGCATCCAGGCGCCGGGGGCGAAGCCGTTCTGGACCGAGTAGAGGTCTTTCAATTCGGTTGGCCATGCGATTCCGCTCAGTGCCTCGACCCGGTCGATTTCCGATTGCGCGGCTCCGGGCGCGAACGCATCCAGTGCTTGCGGAAATCCGTTTTCGGAAAACCAGGCGGCGATCCGTTCCCATTGCCGGCGCACTGATGTTGGTTCGGTCACGCTGTGAGCGTGGATACCCTCAGTCGCTTTCTTTTGCACGCCTCCTGGCCGTGGGGGGATCGTGAGGTGCCTGTCATCGCTGTAGACGTCCCGTACTTCGACCTTGTCGCCTGACTTGAAGAGATGAATCGGCTCGAATTCCGCGACAGGCCAGATCTGGATGAAAGCTTCAGGGTCGGCTTGATCAAAGTCCCTGCCGCGCACCGAGGCTCGGATGCGGTAGAGGCCAATCGGTAGGCGCTCGAGGAATCCGAACTCGTGGACCCGTTCGCCTGTCAATCGAAGTGGTGGTAGACCAGCGACAACGCTCTCGAGCGTGCCTTCTTCGATGGTCTCCCAATCATCGAGAGCGGGAATTCCCGGGTCCACATCCAGCGTGTCGACGGTGATCCGGACCGGGCCGGCGGTCGAACTCAACGCCAAGCGAGCGACAACGGGACTCAAACCGATGACCTTGCCGTAAGTGTGGACATACGGTTCACGAGGTCGCGGACCGAGAACCAGAACCGGAACTTCGAAATCGACTTTCGCCGTGGTAGCCATGTCGTCATTCTCCAGCAGTCAGCCTTGACGCAAGAACGGAACGGGTGTTCACTTCTTCACATGGCCTATCGCCGCACTCCGGCAGTACAGGAAAGACTGGACGCCCAACGCGCCCGACTGCTCGAGGCCGCCACGACGGCAGTGGCAACCCACGGCTATGCGGGATGTTCCATCGCCGCGGTGGCCAAGAACGCCGGCGTCGGCACGGGGACGCTGTATCGACACTTCGACGGCAAGGGCGAATTGTTCGCCGAAGTGTTCCAATCAGTCTGCAGCCGTGAGGTATCCGCGGCCCGGGACGCCGGAGACAATGCCCGAAGTCTGGAAGGCAACCACCGCTCCGCGGTATCGGCGTCGGTTCGGACCTTCGCCGAACGTGCCATGCGCGCACCGGTTCTCGCCTATGCCCTGCTGGTGGAACCGGTGGACCCACTCGTCGACGAACAGCGTCTCATGTTTCGCGAATCGTTCCGCGATTGCCTGGCCACCGCAATTCGTTCGGCAGTCGAATCCGGTGAGATACCGCCACAGGACGCCACTCTGACGGCAGCGTGCATCGTCGGGGCAATCGGCGAGGCCCTGATCCTTCCACTGCGCGGCGGCACCACCGATCCCGCTGCGATCGACGCCATTCTCGCCTTCACCCTTCGATCGTTAGGGAGCTTCGATGACACCCACGCATGAAGTCACCAATCAGGTTCCGCCCCTGATCGATTACGACGCAGCCGAATACGCGCCGATCCTCGAGGCACTACACCGCGAAGGAGCATCGGACGCACTCGAGGGGGTTCATCGCGTCGGGATCCGCGCCGGCAGTGCTCAGGCCCAGGAGTGGGGCGATCTGGCCGAGGAGCACCCACCCGTCCTGAGAACCCACGATCGCTACGGCAACCGTATCGACGAGGTCCGCTACGACCCCGCCTATCACCAACTCATGAGCACCGCAGTGGAATTGGGACTGCACGGCGCTCCGTGGGTTGACCCGAATCCACACGCACACCTCGTCCGCGCCGCGAAGATGGCCGTGTGGGGTCAAACCGACGCCGGTCACGGCTGTCCCATCTCCATGACGTACGCCGTGATCCCCGCGCTGCGGCACAACGCGGATCTGGCCGCGCAGTACGAACCCCTCCTGACCACGCGGCACTACGATTCGGCGCTGAAAGCTCCCCTCACCAAACCCGGATTGATCGCCGGTATGTCGATGACAGAAAAACAGGGCGGTTCGGATGTTCGTGCCGGAACCACAAGGGCAGTGCCACAATCCGACGGCAGCTACCTGCTGACGGGCCACAAGTGGTTCACCTCCGCGCCGATGTCGGACGTGTTCCTCGTCCTCGCCCAGGCACCGGGTGGTCTGTCGTGCTTCTTCCTGCCTCGGGTCCTGCCGGACGGCTCGCTCAACAACATGTACCTGCAGCGTCTGAAGGACAAGTTGGGCAATCATTCCAACGCGAGTAGTGAGGTCGAGTACCGCGACGCTCTCGCGTGGATGGTCGGCGAAGAAGGCCGGGGCGTGCGCACCATCATCGAGATGGTCAACATGACCCGGTTGGACTGCACGATCGGCACGGCCACCGGCATGCGCGTCGGCACCATGCAGGCAGTTCACCACGCGACGCATCGAAGTGCTTTCGGCGCCAACCTGATCGACCAACCCTTGATGCGAAACGTTCTGGCAGATCTGGCGGTGGAATCGGAAGCGTCGACCACCGTCGCGATGTGGCTGGCCACTCTGACCGACCGCGCAACCGCAGGCGATGCCCACGCCAGCGCACTACGACGCATTTCGTTGGCCGTGAGTAAGTACTTCGTCTGCAAGCGCGGACCGATCCACGCTGCCGAGGCACTCGAGTGTCTGGGCGGAAACGGATACGTGGAGGAATCCCGGATGCCGCGCCTCTATCGCGAGGCTCCGCTGCTTTCGGTGTGGGAGGGTTCCGGCAACGTCGCGGCGCTCGACACACTGCGGGCGATGGCCAAGCAACCCGAAACACTGCAGGTGTTCTTCGACGAGCTGAAACGAGCCAGTGGAGTGGACGGCCACTTCGATCAGGCCGTGCGAGATCTCCAGGCGGCTTTCGGCGATTTCGACGACATCGAATACCGGGCACGGAAGATCGTCGGCGACATGGCGCTCGCACTGCAGGCCTCGCTGTTGCTCCGCTACGGGCACCCCGCGGTGGCCGACGCGTTCTGCGCGAGTCGGCTCGGAAACAGCTGGGGGAGTGTGTTCGGAACGCTGCCGAGGGGCGTGGACGTCGCGCCGATCCTCGAGCGGGCCACCGTCAAGATCGGCGCCTGACCCACCCACTACAGTTTCCGCTTATGAACCGAGCCTCGAACCGCCGCGAGGCCTGGCAGCGCGTACTGCACACCCTGCGTGAATCACCCGGCCTCGGAAGGCTGGCGCTCGTCCGCTTTTCCAGCCAGTTCGGCGACGGAATGTTCCAGGCCGCGCTCGGCGGCGCAATCCTCTTCAACCCGGAACGCGAAACCGATCCGGTGGCGATAGCGGCCGGCTTTGCCGTACTGCTCCTTCCTTATTCGGTGATCGGCCCCTTTGCCGGCGCTCTGCTGGATCGTTGGGACCGCCGCCTGGTGCTCCTGTGGGCGAGCGTGCTCCGCGGGCTCTTCATCCTGACCACTGCGGTGCTGTTGGTCGCCGGCGGCGGTGACACTCTGTTGTTGACCTGTGCGCTTGCTGCAATCGGAGTCAGTCGCTTTGTCGGGGCAGGCGTATCCGCAGCCCTGCCGAAGGTCGTCCGGCAATCGTGGCTGGTGGCAACCAATTCCGTTCTTACAACCGCTGGTTCGGTGATAGCGGCCCTGGGTGCTTCGGCAGCGGTGGCGATCATCGGCATGATCGGCGCGGGGGATCGAGCGTCAGGCGCCGCCGTGGCCATCGCAGCACTGGGATCGGTGATCGCGGCCCTCGCCGCGGCCAGGTTCACCGCCCGCTCACTTGGTCCGGTCGCCGACGAAGTGGTCCGCGCCAGTGCCGTCCGTTCGGTGACGGCCGGACTGCGCACCGGGGCAACCGCTGTCTGGGAGGCGCCCGGCGTCACCACGGCGATGATCGGAATCGGAGCGCACCGCATCTGCTTCGGCATCAACACCCTCATCATGGTGCTGGTCCTACGCGACACCTCGAACGGCTCCCAATTACCTGGAGGGATGGCCGGATTCGGCGTCGCCGTCGGCGCCACGGCAATCGGAATGCTGATCGCGGCATTGATCACACCGTTCCTCATCCCGCGGATCGGTCGCTCACGGACGATCACCTACGCCCTGGTGTGCGCGGTTCTCGTCCAGCTCGTCTTCGTGACCACGCTGACTCAGGGGTCGCTGCTGATCGCCGCTTTCCTGCTCGGCGTCGCCGGCCAGTCCGTGAAACTCAGCGGCGACGCGGCCATGCAGATCGACATCGACGACGACCGTCGTGGCCAGGTATTCGCCTTGCAGGACACCGTGTTCAACGTCGCGTTCATCGGTGCGATCGCGGCAGCGTCGACGGTGATCGCACCCGACGGCAAGAGCGTCGGCCTGGCCCTTGCCGGCGCGGGTGTCTATGCCGCCGGATTGTCAGCGGTGCTGATCAACCGCAAGAAACGAGAAACTAGCCCTGCTGGGTAGCCCACCACTTCAGCAGTTCGGCTTCGGCCTCGTCACGCTCGAGCGGGCCGCGATCCAGACGTAGTTCTTTGAGGAACGTCCATGCCTTGCCCACCTGCGGGCCGGCCGGGATGTTGAGCAGCTCCATGATGGCGTTGCCGTCGAGGTCCGGACGCACGCGAGCAAGGTCTTCCTGCTCGGCGATGCGCGCGATCCGCTCTTCGATGTCGTCGTACGTGGCCTGCAGCTGCGCGGCGCGACGCTTGTTGCGTGTGGTGCAGTCGGCCCGCACGAGCTTGTGCAAGCGGGGGAGCAGCTCGCCCGCGTCGGTGACGTACCGCCGCACCGCCGAGTCGGTCCACTGTCCCTTGCCGTAGCCGTGAAAACGCAAGTGCAGGAACACGAGCTGTGAGACGTCGTCGACCATCTGCTTCGAGAACTTCAGTGCCCGCATGCGCTTGCGCACCAGCTTGGCACCGACCACCTCGTGGTGGTGGAAGCTGACCCCGCCGCCAGGCTCGTTACGCTTGGTATCCGGCTTTCCGATGTCGTGAAGCAGTGCTGCCCAACGCAATACGAGGTCCGGATCGCCTTCTTCGAGATCGATCGCCTGCTGGAGCACCGTGAGGGAGTGCTGGTAGACGTCCTTGTGCTGGTGATGCTCGTCGATCTCGAGCTTCATCTGCGGAACCTCGGGCAGCAGGTATGCAGCCAGTCCGGAGTCGACCATCATGTTGATGCCGTCCACCGGGTACATGCCGAGCATCAGTTTGTTCAGCTCGACCTGCACACGCTCGGCGGTGATTCGCTCGATCTGCGACGCCATCTCCTTGATGGCCTCGAAAACACGATTGTTCAACGTGAAACCAAGCTGCGAGACGAACCGGGCTGCGCGCAGCATCCGCAGCGGATCGTCGTTGAACGAGTTTTCCGGCGCCGACGGCGTATCTAGCTCTCCGGCCAACAGGGCGTCCATGCCGTTCAGCGGATCGACAAACGTGTAGGAACCGTCCGCGCCGATCTTCATCGCCATCGCGTTGACGGTGAAATCGCGGCGCACCAGATCGTCGGCCAACGTCGTGCCGTACTCGACTATCGGATTACGAGAGACGCGATCGTAAGCGTCGGCCCGGAAGGTCGTGATCTCGATCTCCTGGCCGTGCTTGATGGCGCTGATGGTCCCGAACTCGATGCCCGTGTCCCACTGCTTGTCCACCCAGCCCTTGAGCAGAGCCTGAACCTTCTCCGGCCTGGCGTCCGTCGTGAAGTCCAGATCGCCACTGAAGCGGCCGAGGATCGCGTCGCGAACACTGCCACCCACCAGGAACAGCTCGTGACCGGCCGCAGCAAAACGCTCACCGAGCGGGTTCAACACGTCGGACAACGTGCCGAGCGTTGCAGTGGCGTCGGCAAGCAGTCGTAGGCGGCGATCAGCATCGGAGGTAGGGACAGTCACGTGAAAGGAGCTTACTTAAGGTGCGCAAATAGCAGAACGCGCATACGAACGCGATAGACCGCTTTGCGCGGGTTACCGGGCAACGCTGCAACGCCAACTAGTATCGATGAGGTGTCTGGTGCCGAACGAACAAACAGGAGTCGCCGCAACCCGCGGCGTCGACCTGCCGTCGGCAACCCCGATAAACCTTTGATGCGAACCGTCCGTGAAACTTCTGCGGGCGGCTTGGTCGTCGACGGCTGGGGAGGACCCCCGGAACGCCTCTGCGCTGCACTGATCGGCCGAACCGACCGCCGCGGACGCCTGCTCTGGTCGCTACCGAAGGGCCATATCGAACAAGGTGAGACCGCTGAGCAGACCGCGATGCGTGAGGTCGAAGAAGAAACCGGTATCCAGGGAACCGTCCTGGCACCGCTGGGCAGCATCGACTACTGGTTCGTGACCGAAGGTCGACGCGTCCACAAGACCGTGCACCACTATCTCCTCCGCTTTCTCGGCGGTGAACTCTCCGACGAGGACATCGAGGTCACCGAAGTCGCTTGGGTGCCGCTGACGGAATTGCACTCGCGCCTCGCATACGCCGACGAGCGCAAACTCGCAGAACTCGCGTCCCAGATGATCGCCGAGATGCCGCGAACGGAAATACGGCAAGAACAGCGCCCGAAGGAACCGGACGCCGGATGAGAATGGCACTGCGGCGGGCCGGTGTGGCCGCTCTGGTGATGGCCGCTGTCGGTTTCGGGCCTGCAACGACGGCCGTCGCATGGGCAGCGCCGTCCAGCCAGCCCAGTGAGCGCGCCCCGGCGCGAAACACCAACGATGCCAAATTTCTGCAGCTGACCATCGACTCCACCGCACCGACCACGGTGACGACCACCAGCGACCGCAACGTCGTGGTCAAGGGCACGGTGAAGAACGTCGGTGACCGTCCCGTCGAGGACGTCGGAGTGAGGCTGCAACGCGCTCCCGCGATCGACTCCAGTTCGGACGTGCGCGCAGCACTCGATTTCGACCAGGCCGTTTTCGACACGGTCGGCGAATTCGACACCGTTGCCACCACCCTCGACACCGGCCAGTCCAAGCAGTTCACGCTCACCTTGCCGCTGCGGAGCACTACCGGGTTGTCTCTCGACATCACCGAACCGGGCGTCTACCCGATGCTCGTCAACGTGAACGGCACCCCGGAGTACGGCGGTGCCGCCCGACTCGACGACGCACGCTTCCTGCTCCCCGTCCTCGGTGTGCCGGCCGCAGCCGAATCGAACGCCACAGCCGGAACCCCCAGTTCGTCCGCCACGGCCGTCGTTCCCCCCGACACGTCCGCCCCGATCGGCGTCACGCTCATGTGGCCGCTGGCCGATGCGCCACGCCTCGTCGGCGGAATACCCGGCGCGGTCAACGAGCCCGTACGCCTGATCGACGACGAACTCGCCACCGAACTTTCCGACGGCGGGCGCCTGGACGCGTTGGTCGATGCGGTGGAGAACGCCACCAAGCTCGAGAGCGACACCGATCGCCGCGTCACGGATGCGCTCTGTCTGGCAATCGACCCCGACCTTCTGATCACCGTCGAGAACATGACTCGCGGATACCTCGTGGCCGACAACTCGTCAGATCCCACCGGACCGTCGCACGAAGGCCGCGGCAGCGACGCCGCCAACCAGTGGCTCGGCCGGGTGAAGACCCTCGCGTCCTCGATGTGCACGACGGCGGTTCCGTTCGCCCAGGCCGATCTCGCCGCGGTCACCTCGGTGGCCAATCCGGAGTTGACGGCTACCGCGCTCACACGGCCGGCGGACATCGTCGACAACATCCTCGGCGTGACCTCACTGCGAGATTTCGTCTGGCCGGATTCGGGTGTCCTCGACTCGGCCACCGCAGAGGTGCTGAGCGTGAATCCCACCACAGCGATGGTGGCTGACACTTCCGTCGACTCGGCAGCTCCGCAGCTGTCGTCGCGGATAACCGGCTCACTCGACGCGCTTGCCTTCGACACCTCGGCGGCAGCAGCGTTGGCCGCCACCGGCTCGGAACCGCAGGTCCCGTCGTACATCCCCGACGACACCGCGCCGACCATCGACATCGAATCGCGCAGCGCCCGGCGTCAGGACGCGCTGGGGGCGATGGCCTGGGCCGCGCTGACGCCGACGTCGCTGCCGCGCAATCAGATCTTCGCGCCGCCGCAACTGTGGACCGCCGACAGCAACGACGCCACGGCGGTGCTCTCGATGCTCGCGACCCTCATCCGGTCCGGGCTCGCCTCACCTCAGGCCTTGCCGGCACTGCTCGGCAGGCAACCGGGCGCGACGGACGCCGCCACGCTCGACTACCCGGACCGGGCTACCCAGGACGGTCCGCAGACGTCCGTCGTCGAGACCGCAACCACCCAACTTCCGCGTATCGACGGGCTCGAAGCTTCGCTCGTGGACGATCCGGCGGCTTCGCTCACCCCCCGGGGATTCACGGCGCCGCTCCGCGAAGATCTGCTCCGCTCGATGACCTTGGCCGATCGCCGCAACGTCGACTCCGCTTCGGTCAATCGGGCGGAGCGCGCTGCGACCATCCGCGCCGACAACGTCACCGAAGCCGTCGACGGGATGTACCGGGCCGTCAGTGTGGTGTCGCCGGGCGGCGTCTACACCCTTGCGTCGGGGCAGAGTCCGCTCCTGCTGGTGGCGCGCAACGAACTGCCCATCGCCATCAACGTCGACCTGCGTGTGGAAGCCCCACCCGAGATGCAGATCAGTGACATCGGTCCCAAACAGCTGCCGCCGCGAGGTAGCCGACAGTTGACTGTGCCCGCGGAAATGAACGATTCTCGCAAGCTGGAAGTCAACTTCTCGCTGACCACGACAGATGGCCGCCAATTGGGTACGCCGACCAGCGTGACCGTACGGTCGAATGCGTACGGTCGTCCCCTGGCCGCCGTGACGGCGACAGCGGGAGGGTTGCTGCTGTTCCTGGCAGGGCGACGGCTGTGGCATCGATTCAAGGGTCAGCCGGACCCAGCAGATGAAGGGTACGAACGCTCATGACCGGGAATCCACCCGAGGAGGGTCGCCGCTCGGCGATCACCCGCAAGAGTGCCACGACCCGCTCGCATCCTCGGATGCCACCGTGGGAGCGCGGTTACCCGATCCAGCCGGTCAACCCGGACGCACGTTTCGACGACGCACCCACCATGACCATCCCGGTGATCCGCGACTACCCCCGGTACCGCGAAGCCGAGATGGAGTTTGCCGACCGGGCGACGACCACGTCGGACGAGTTCGACACCGACGCCCATGTCCAGGTCGGGGAACGCAAGGAGACGAACTCTCGACTCCTCGCGGCAACGGGTTCCATCGCGATCGCGACGCTGACGAGCCGCATCACGGGATTCGCCAAGCAGTTGATGATCCTGATGGTCCTCGGCCCCGCCATCGCCAGCTCGTTCACCGTCGCCAGCCAGATTCCGAACATGATCGCGGAACTGGTTCTGGGCGCCGTGCTGACCGCCATCGTCGTCCCCGTGCTGGTTCGCGCCGAGCGGGAGGACGCCGATCACGGCGAAGCGTTTGTCCGACGCCTCTTCACGGCGTCGCTCGTTCTACTCGGCATGGCCGCGCTGCTCGCGACCCTGGCAGCACCCGTACTCACCAAATACGTCTTCCTGTCCGAAGACGGCAAGGTCAGCACCGACCTGACCACGGCGCTGTCGTATCTACTTCTGCCGGCGATCCTGTTCTACGGGCTGTCGGCACTGTTCACAGCGTTTCTGAACACCAGGCAGATCTTCAAGCCCGGAGCCTGGGCTCCCGTACTCAACAACGTCGTCGTCCTCGTGGTGCTCGTGATCTACCGCCTGACTCCGGGCGAGATCTCGCTTGATCCGGTCTCGATGGGCGATGCAAAGCTGCTCACCCTCGGTATCGGCATCACCATCGGCGTCATCGTGCAGGCAGCCAGCCTGATCCCCGCGCTTCGCCGCGAGAAGATCTCGCTCAAGCCGCTGTGGGGTCTCGACGACCGCCTGCGCCAGTTCGGCGGCATGGCCGTCGCCATCGTCTTGTACGTCCTGATCAGCCAGATGGGCATGATCTTCGCGACCAAGATCTCCTCCCACGCCGACGAAGCCGGCCCTGCCATCTACAGCCAGGCCTGGTTGCTCCTGCAGCTCCCGTACGGCGTGCTCGGAGTGACGGTTCTGACGGCGATCATGCCGCGCCTGAGCCGCAACGCTGCTGCCGACGACACCCCGGCCGTCGTGGACGATCTGTCGGTCGCAACGCGTCTGACCATGATCACGCTGGTTCCGATCATCATGTTCCTGACCTTCATGGGTCCGCAGGTCGGTGAAGCGCTCTACGGTTACGGCCGCTTCGGACCCGAACAGGCCGAACGACTCGGCACCGCCGTGAGCTGGTCGGCATTCACGTTGATTCCGTACGCGCTGGTCCTGATCCAACTTCGTGTGTTCTACGCCCGCGAACAGGCCTGGACGCCGACGTGGATCGTTCTCGGCATCACTGCAGTGAAAATCGCTTTCTCGGCGCTCGCTCCGGTCTTCGCATCCAACAGCGATCAGGTCGTGATCCTGCTCGGTGCGGCCAACGGTCTCGGATACATCACCGGCGCCGTCATCGGCGGGTACCTCCTGCACCGCAGCCTCGGAAACCTGCAGATGGCCAACGTGGGCAAGACAGTCTGGTCCGTCGTACTCGCCTCGCTAGCCGGGTCGTTGACCATGCTCGCGGTCGACCGGGTCCTCGGATTCGATCAACTCACCGAGCGTTTCGGCGGACCTGGCTCGATGGTTCGCGTCGCCGTCGGCGGCATCCTGATGCTCGCGATCACCTTCACGATTCTCTACTTCAAGAAGGTTCCGGAAGTCCTGTCGGTAACGGTTGCGGTCTCCCGCAAGATTCGTTCACTGACAGGTCGCGCCGAACCGGACACACGTAACAACACCGACGACGACGTCACCGAGCTGATTCCTGCAATCAGAACGGAATCAAACGAGCAAGAACGACCGGGTGCGCTCCCGTACCCTGGTCGTGGGCGTACAGGATCGCAACCCGCGCGTATTCGGGGACGGGCTATCGATGGAGAAGGAGCGAGGGTGAGCGACGACAACGTTTCCGGCAACAAGAGTGCCGGGACTTCTGCCGTGAAAGCGTCCGAACAGAAGTCAACGGCATCGTCGGGCACACCTGCATCCACGAGTTCCTCCGCATCTTCCGGCCAGAAGCCACAGCAGGGTCAGAAGCCACAGCAGCCCGCACAGCGACCGCAGCAGGGCCAAAGCCCGCAGGGTCAGAAGCCGCAGCCGCCGGTGCAGAAGGCCGCTCCGCCGGTACCTCCGGTCAGTGTGTCCAAGACACCTTCGGCGCCCGTGTCGAAGACACCTTCAGCACCTGTCTCGAAGACACCCGCGCCGAAGACGCCTGCTCCGGACAAGAAGGCACCCGAATCTCAGAAGACGGCTGCCGCTCAGACACCGCCCACTGCACCTCGCACACCTGCCGCCGGATCCGCATCACGACCGGCCCAGCGACCGATGCCCCGTGGACCGAAGCTCATCCCGGGCGCATCTGTCGCCGGCGGACGCTACCGTCTGCTCGCGCCGCACGGCGGAACCCGCGGACTGCAGTTCTGGGAAGCTCTCGACGTCAAGCTCGACCGTGAAGTAGCCCTGACGTTCGTCGACGCCGATCAGCGCGGTGACGACGACAGCCAGTCCGGACCGCAGGCAGTTCTCTCACGCACCCTGCGCCTGGGACGAATCAACTCGCCCGGTCTGGCTCGCGTCCTCGACGTCGTCCGCGGAAGCTCGGGCGGCATCGTCGTCGCCGAATGGACTCCCGGCCGTTCGCTGCGTGAGATGGCCGAGACGACGCCGTCGCCGATCGGTGCAGCCCGCGCCATCCGCGCCCTCGCGGCGGCTGCCGAAGCCGCTCACCGCACCGGCGGTGCGCTGTCCATCGATCACCCGGACCGCGTTCGCATCAGCATCAACGGTGACGCCGTACTGGCGTTCCCGGCGACGCTTGCCGACGCCGATTCCACCAGCGACGTCCGCGGTCTCGGCGCCATGCTGTACTCGCTCATCACGGCGCGCTGGCCGCTCGCCGATCCGTCCGCCGGTCCCGTCGGTGGTTTGCTTCCCGCCGGCCGCGGCGCCGACGGGAACATCGTCGAGCCTCGGGTCGTCCGTCCGGAGGTTCCGTTCGACATCTCGGCCGTTGCGGTTCGAGCGTTGCAGTCGGAGAGTGGAATCCGCACTGCTGCCACCGTGCAGCACATCCTCGATCAGGCGTCCGTCGTCAACGACAAGACGGAAATGATTCCGGCACTTCGTCTCGGCCACCGCGAACAGGGTGCGTCGGGTCATGCACTGAACGACCCCGAAGCCATCGAGGCCGAGAAGAAGAAGTCGACGCGGATGCTCGCGGCACTGACGGCGCTCGGTGTCTTCACCGTGATCGTCCTGATTCTCCTTGTGGTGTGGGTAGCGAGCTTCCTCTCGGGTGGCAGTAACGACACCCCGCTCAGCGAGCAGAGTTTCGGACTGACCACCGAAGCCACTGCGCCCGAGAACAATTCACCGGCGCCCGCACCGGCGGCAGCAACCGTTCCGGTAGCTTCCTCGGCCGTAACGGTGTTCTCGCCCCAGGGAACGCCGGATCAGCCGGCAACAGCGAAGAACGCCATCGACGGCAATCCGGCCACCGCATGGTCGTCGGATTCGTACTTCCAGCCGTTCCCGTCGCTGAAGAACGGTGTCGGCCTGATGGTGACGCTTGCCGATGCCGCCAACCTGAAGAACGTTGCGATCACGTCTGATTCGCCGGGAACCGTCGTTGAAATCCGTTCTGCCCCTTCTGCGAATACTTCGCTGGATCAGACCAAGGAAATCGGATCGGGTGTCCTGAAGAACGGCGTGACCGACATTCCAGTCACGTCGGACGGCTCGGGTCAGTATGTCCTGGTTTGGATTACGCAGCTCAGCACCGAATCCGGACAAAACCAGACATCCATCTCGGAGATTGCATTCACTGCCGCAAAGTGATCGCCCTTGGCCCTTCTGAAACCTACCGACTGGGCTAATATCCGCCCGTGCACAGTTATCGGGGGGGCACCGGGGGCGGAGCCGGAAAATTCGAATCCAGAAGTTTCGAGAACAAGAATCTCGAGGCGACGGATTTCGAATTGTTGACTGCTCATGTCGAGGGCGATCGGCATGCGTTCCGTGAACTACTGACCAGGCATCAGGATCATCTGTGGCACGTTGCCCGGCGAACGAGCTACTCGGACGAGGATGCGGCAGACGCTCTCCAGGAGGGTCTGCTGTCCGCGCACCGCAAGGCGGCGAAGTTTCGCGGTGACGCGGCGGTGCGCAGCTGGCTCCACACCATCGTGGTCAATGCCTGCCTCGACCGGATCCGACGCAACAAATCGCGGGCCGCGTTTTCTCTGTCTTCCGAGAATGCGGAGGAACCCCGCGATCACCGCGATTACGCGGCAGGAGTGGACATGAGCCTGACCGTCGAACAGGCACTGGCATCGCTGCCGCCTGAGCAGCGTGCTGCCGTCGTCGCCGTCGATGTCGAGGGGTATCCGGTAGCCGAGGCCGCCGAGAGGTTGGGAGTGCCCGTAGGGACCGTGAAGAGTCGCTGCGCCCGCGCGCGCAAGCGTCTCGCCGCCCAGTTGGAGGACTTTCGCGAAGGCGGGAACCATTCGTGAACCGGCCGCGTCCTATCTTGTAAGGGTCCGCACCGACTGCCGAGGGAGGGTTCATGACAGATCCGTCTGTTCGCGTTCCGTCGCCTCCGTTTTCGGAAGACCTACTCGCAGATCTTCACGCCGGGGTTCTCGATTCCGAAACCAGTGCGGCTCTGTGGCCGGTGGTACACGCAGATCCTGACGCCCATGCATTTGTCACCGCCCTTGACGGCGTCACGGCATCACTCGCGACACTGAACTCGAGCAAGGCCACTCACGAACGGATTCCGAATTCGCTTGCCGAGCGAATCAATTCGGCACTGGATCTACAGTCAGAACAGCTGGAGCCGCCAGCTGAGGCAGCTGTCGTGCCGTTCCGGCGGCGCCCACAAGCGTGGGTTCTCGGTGCCGCAGCAGCCGTGTTGGTAGCCTTCGTGATCGTTGTTGTCGGAACCCGAGATTCCGAACCTGCCGAAAGTGTTGTTGCTCAACCGAGCACACCGGCGACGTCTGCTGTCAACGATCCGGATTCGGCGTCTCTGCTCTCACTCGTCGGATCCAAAAACCTTGGACCACTGGATGATCCATCCAAACTTGCCGGATGCCTACGCGCCAACGGCATCGACGAGCGCCGGCCTTTGCTCGGTTCCGGCGAGATTCGCATCGACGGGGCGCCGGCGATAGTCCTACTCTTCACGGGATCGCAGCCGCGTCAGATCACTGCACTGACTGTCGGCATCAACTGCAGCGACGGGAATCCGAATACGTTGTCGGTCAAGAACATCGGCTGACGTCGACGGTCAGCGCGGCGATGCCGCCGGGAGTAAGAGCTCGAGGATTCTTTCGCGTAGCGCATCTGTATCGTCCTCGACCGCTATCAGACTCGAAAACATCGCTGCCCCGGCCGCCAATACCAGCACGGCCTTGGCATCGAGCAGTGCCGATTCAGGATCTTCGGCGTTCTGAAGGAACAGTTGCGTACTCGGTCCACTGAACCCGCGCCACAATTCGTTGCGCAGGTCGTCGTGGTCGCGCAGGGCCGCCAGCAATCCTGGCGACGCGGCGCGAACCTCGGGACGGGAGAAGAGCTGAGCACTTCCCTCCACCACCCAACGGATCCAGCCGTCGCGATCGGTGCCCTCGAACGGTGTCAGGTCCGGTGTCGCCCCCAGGATCGACCCGAGAACAAGATGTGCCTTCGACGGCCATCGCCGCGACATCGAGGCTCGGCTGACCCCTGCCCGTGCCGCGATCGCCCGGAGACTGAGTTGATCCCAACCGACCTCGAGGAGCATCGCTCGGGTGACCTCGAGGACTGTGTCGTCGATGCGTGGGTCTCGTGGGCGACCTGATCCTGTGGCATTCATCGTGTCGAATTGTCGGACAGATTGGGAGTAGGCGCTATATCGTCGTAGTTACGAGTCCACTGGCATCGTAAAGATCAGGCCGCCGCAGGAAGTTGAAAATGACCACAGCGCCCACACCGTCGATATTCGAACCCGCACGTCTCGGCCCTCTGACCTTGCGCAACCGCATCGTCAAAGCTGCAACGTTCGAGGGCGTCATGCCCCGGGGAGCGGTCTCGGACGATCTGATCAACTTCCACGCCGAGGTGGCCCGCGGCGGGGCCGCGATGACCACTGTCGCCTACTGCGCCGTCTCACCAGGTGGACGAGTCCACCGCGACACCCTTGTCATGGACGAGCGCGCGCTGCCGGGACTACGCAGACTGACCGACGCCGTCCACGCCGAAGGCGCACTTGCTGCGGCGCAGATCGGCCACGCGGGACTGGTCGCCAACACGCTCTCCAACAAGACGAAGACTCTGGCGCCGTCGACCCGGCTGAGTCCGCCCGCGATGGGCCTCGTCAAGGGCGCGACACTCGCCGAACTCGACGGTGTCGTCTCCGACTTCGAACGGACCGCTCGCGTCGCCGTGGACGCAGGATTCGACGCCATCGAGGTCCATCTCGGCCACAACTACCTCCTCAGTTCGTTCATGAGCCCCAATCTGAACAAGCGCCACGATCGATACGGTGGCAGCGTCGCCAAGCGCGCCGAGTATCCGCGTCGAGTCGTCGAAGCGGTGCGACGCGCCGCTGGATCCAGCGTGGCGGTCACCGCGAAATTCAACATGTCCGATGGGGTGCCGAAAGGTCTGTGGCTCGACCAGAGCCTGCCGATCGCCCAGATCCTCGAAGCCGACGGCCATCTGGATGCGATGCAATTGACCGGTGGCAGTTCACTTCTCAACGGAATGTACTTCTTCCGCGGTGAGGTCCCACTGGCTGAGTTTGTCGCCTCCCAACCCAAACTCGTCGGGTACGGGCTGAAGTTCTACGGTCCCAAACTCTTTCCGACGTACCCGTTCGAGGAGGGCTTCTTCCTGCCCTTCGCCCGTCAGTTCCGACAGGCGCTGAGGATGCCACTGATCCTGCTCGGCGGCATCAACCGCGTCGACACCATCGAGCACGCACTGGATGAAGGATTCGAATTCGTCGCCATGGCGCGCGCGCTCCTCAGGGACCCACAACTGGTCAACAAATTCCGAGCCGAGAGCGTCGACGAGGGGTTGTGTATCCACTGCAACAAGTGCATGCCCACCATCTACACCGGCACACGCTGTGTGGTTCGGGACGCGCTGGTGGTTCGGGAGGCACCGCGCCCCGCCCAGTGAGTCCCACACTGTGAGCTGCCGGCTGTGAGCCACTTTCCAGCCGAGTGCGGGAACAACACCCCTTATCCTGGTGTTGATCGGTACGGCTCTCCAAGAAGCGGAGGGTCTGCACTCACTATTGGAAGGCTCGCATGACCACCCAGCTGGAAAACACGCCCGCGGTCCATGACGTCATCATTGTCGGTTCCGGACCGGCCGGCTACACCGCTGGTGTCTACACCGCGCGCGCTGAGCTCCAGCCCCTGCTCTTCGAGGGAACCCAGTTCGGTGGCGCCCTCATGACCACCACCGAGGTCGAGAACTTCCCCGGATTCCGCGAAGGAATCATGGGCCCCGATCTGATGGAACAGATGCGTGAGCAGGCACTTCGCTTCGACACCGACATCCGCACCGAGGACGTCGAAGAGATCGATCTCAGCGGCCCGATCAAGACGGTCGTCGCGAACGGCGAAACGTACGCCGCGCACGCGATCATCCTCGCCATGGGCGCGGCAGCCCGTTACCTCGGCATTCCCGGTGAAGAACGCCTCCTCGGCCGCGGCGTCAGCGCCTGCGCCACCTGCGACGGCTTCTTCTTCCGTGACCAGGACATCGTCGTGGTCGGCGGCGGCGACTCCGCGATGGAAGAGGCAACCTTCCTGACCCGCTTCGCTCGCTCGGTCACCCTGGTGCACCGCCGCGAGGAATTCCGCGCCTCACGGATCATGCTCGAGCGCGCCAAGGCCAACGAGAAGATCCGCTTCCTGACCAACGCGGAGCCCGTCGAGGTCCTCGGCGAGAACAGCGTCACCGGGCTCGTCGTTCGTGACACCGTCACGGGTGAGACCTCCACACTCGAGATCACCGGCATGTTCGTCGCCATCGGCCACGACCCGCGCAGTGAGCTCGTCAAGGGCCAGGTCGATCTCGACGACGCCGGATACGTGCGCGTCGCTCCCGGTTCCACCGCGACCTCCGTCGACGGCGTCTTCGCTGCCGGTGACCTGGTCGATCACACGTACCGCCAGGCGATCACCGCTGCCGGCACCGGATGCTCCGCAGCAATCGACGCCGAACGCTGGCTGGCCGATCGTGGCGACATCACCGCCAACACGCTCGACGCTGCCGGCCATACGGTCGACGTCGTCGGCGCTCCCTGATTCATCAAGCTGTCGTACCCAACCCTCGAGGAGTAACAGTGTCGAATACCGTCACCATCACCGACGATTCCTTCAAGCAGGACGTCCTGGGCAGCGACAAGCCCGTTCTGGTCGATTTCTGGGCAACCTGGTGCGGCCCGTGCAAGATGGTCGCCCCGGTCCTCGAGGAGATCGCCGGTGAGAACAGCGAGAAGCTGACCGTCGCGAAGCTCGACATCGACGCCAACCCGGCGGCCGCCCGCGATTTCCAGGTCATGTCGATCCCGACGATGATCCTGTTCAAGGACGGCAAGCCGATCAAGACGATCGTCGGCGCCAAGGGCAAGGCCGCACTGCTCAAGGACCTCGCAGACGTTCTCTGACGGCTGGATGAGCATCGTGGATTCTCGCAATCCACAGAATTTCTGAGATAATCGATCGATGTGCCTGATCGGGTCTACGACCAGGCACATCGATCGAATTCGTTAACCGATCCGAGAGGCTTTCACGCATGCACAGACTCCGACACGGCGATCACGGCCCGGCCGTCGCCGAGATTCGGGGCACATTGACGAAGCTGGGATACCTCCATCACGGAACTTCCGGTATTCGACGTGAAAGCGCCGACGGTGCCCACTGGGTTGCACCCGACGCCATCTTCGATCATCAACTCGACAGCGCCGTTCGCGCCTTCCAGCAGCAGCGTGGGCTACTTGTCGACGGCATCGTGGGCCCGGCCACCTATCGGTCACTTCGCGAGGCCTCGTACCGCCTGGGCGCCCGTACGTTGATTTACCAGCTTTCTGCGCCGCTGTACGGCGACGACGTCGCAGCTCTGCAGGCCAAACTGCAGGACCTCGGCTTCTACGCAGGTCGGGTCGACGGTTTCTTCGGCCCGCAGACCCACGAATCTCTCTCGTCTTTCCAGCGTGAAATCGGGATCGCCGCCGACGGTATCTGCGGACCGCAGACACTGCGTTCGCTGGAACTGCTGGGAACTCGCGTCACCGGCGGATCGCCGCACGCGATCAGCGAAGAGGAGCTGGTGAGGCGCAAGGGCCCACAGCTGGGCGGCAAGCGCATCGTCATCGATCCAGGCCTCGGTGGTCCGTCCACCGGCACCATCGTCAACGGCATCTCCGAAGCCGACATCCTGTGGGATCTGGCTATGCGCCTCGAGGGGCGGATGGCAGCAACCGGGATGGAAACTTTCCTCTCCCGCCCGCACAACGCCGATCCGAGCGAGGCCGAGCGCGCGCTGACGTCCAACGCATTCGACGCCGATCTGATGATCTCCCTGCGCTGCGACAGCAACTCGAGCCCGTCGGCGAACGGCGTCGCGAGCTTCCACTTCGGTAACTCGCACGGTTCGGTCTCGATGATCGGGCAGGTGTTGACCGGTTTCGTTCAGCGCGAGATCGTTGCGCGAACTCCGTTGCGGGACTGCAGAACTCACGGTCGAACGTGGGAGTTGTTGCGCCTGACCAACATGCCGACGGTACAGATCGATCTCGGCTACCTGTCCAACGCGTCCGACGTTGCGGTACTGACGAATCCGCGGATGCGTGACACCATCGCCGAAGCCATCTTGATCTCGGTCAAGCGGCTGTACCTGCTGGGTCAAGACGATCAGCCGACCGGCACCTTCACCTTCGCCGAGCTTCTCGCTGAAGAACTTTCGGTAGCCGACCGCATTTCGTAGGTCCTGCGGTCGGCACCTGCTCACACTCTGGCGAGCTCGCTGATCTCCACCATCTCGAGAGCTGCGGCCTTCAGTAGACGGTCGAGGGCTTCTTCGACGTCGACTTTCCATTCGTGATCTCGATTGAGTTCGAGACGAAGCCGCGGATAGCGATGGTGCGGTGCCACGACCTCGAAACCGTAGTCCTCGAGGAACTCGGCACTGATCATGCATTCTGCGGGTGAACATTCCAGAGCGGCAGTTGCACTGGCCACGTCGGAAGCAGGTCCCAAGTCGTCGCTACGGATACCGAATGCCTCGAGCGCACGAACTCCTCGTCGGACCAGATCTGTCACGACAGCGGCCAGCAGGCTCGGCCCTAGTTCTTCCTCTATGCCCGAGGGCTCGAGGCGAAGGCTTGTCAGAAGCACTGCGTCCGAGCTGACCGGGCTGGTGGGAAACAGTTGCGCGCGCGGGATCATGCGGGGAGGGGCGTACAACGCACTGCCGAGCGGCTTTCCGTCGCGGACGGCGACCTGTCCGCACGAACCCCACTCGAGCATGACCATCGACAGCCAGGCTTCCTTCTCGAATTCCTGATCGCAGAATCCTCGGGCGTCGTGAAGCGCGCCCGGGTCCATCTCCCAGAACACGCATCGACGCGCATGGGCGGAAAGCTGATCGAGGCTGTCGAGTGTGAGAGAGGTGATGACGTGAGTCGACACTGACTAACTCACTCTCCGTAGGTCCCCGAAGCGGTTTTGATGCTCGCCCGCTGCTTTTCTCTTCTCCAGGATAGGCCAGCTACGACAAGTCGGCAGTGGCACGAGAGTTGATCGCCCTAATATATTGCTGTTCAACATCTTTCGTCCCGGTTCAAGATTTCGAGAAGCTCGGACCACCTAGATTTGTCACAGTGACGAAAATAGGTGGTGTGCCCGGTCATCATGATTACGTCACCAAACGGGCATCCGAGTTCTCTACTTGGATTTCTGTGCTTCCATCATTCCGACGATGCGTTGTAGGTCGTCGACCGAGCCGAATTCGACCACAATCTTTCCCTTCCGCTTGCCCAGACTGACAGTCACCCGAGTGTCGAACGAGTCCGACAACCGCTCGGCCACATCCTGCAGGCCCGGCATCACGATGGGCTTGCGCTTCTGCTGGGGAGCGATCTCATTATCCGCCCGGTTGGCCAGAGTGACTGCTTCCTCCGTCGCGCGAACAGACATTCCTTCCGCGACGATGCGCGCCGCCATGACCTCCTGAGCGTCGGCACCCGCCTCGAGGGACAGCAGTGCGCGAGCATGGCCGGCCGAAAGTACACCGGCCGCAACGCGACGCTGAACCGCCACCGGCAGCTTCAGCAGACGAATCATGTTGGTCACGACGGGACGCGAACGTCCGATCCGATTGGCCAATTCTTCGTGGGTGACTTCGAACTCCTCGAGCAGCTGCTGATACGCCGCTGCCTCTTCGAGGGGGTTCAGTTGCACTCGATGGATGTTCTCGAGGAGCGCGTCGCGCAGCATCGAGTCGTCATCTGTTTCACGAATGATCGCAGGAATCTTCTCCAGCCCGGCTTCCTGGCTCGCGCGCCAGCGACGCTCACCCATGACAAGTTGGTACTTGTCACCGTGACGACGGACCACGATCGGCTGCATCAAGCCGAACTCGCGGATCGAGTGAACCAACTCCGCGAGTGCTTCCTCGTCGAAAACGCTGCGAGGCTGCTTCGGGTTCGTCTCGATCAGGCTCGGTTCGATCTCGAGATAGACCGCGCCGGTCGGCTCGAGTTCGGTCTCCGGCTCAGCTTCCACCGGAGCCTTCCCAGCCGACGCCTTGGTGGCTTTCGGCGTTTTCGGGGCCGCCTTGGTCGGTGGGGGAGGGGAGGGGTTGCGCTTGTCGACGCCGATTACGACGTCCGCTGCAGCCGATCCCAGACCCGGCGCCGTGGCCGGCCCAGTGGGGATGAGAGCAGCCAAGCCGCGGCCCAATCCACCTTTGCGTGCTTGACTCATCTCACTGCTCCTGGGTCGTCGTGGTGGCAGAGCGGGCGGCAAGTTCACGGCCGGCGTCGAGGTAACTCATGGCGCCACGTGAACCCGGGTCGTAGTCGAGAACTGTCATCCCGTATCCGGGAGCCTCGGACACCTTCACGCTGCGCGGAATCACAGCGCGCAGAACGGCCTCACCGAAGTGCTTGCGTACTTCTTCGGCGACCTGGTCGGCCAGCTTGGTGCGCCCGTCGTACATCGTCAGTAGGACGGTGGAGACATGCAGATCCGGGTTGAGATGAGCCTGGACGAGTTCGATGTTGCGGAGCAACTGACCGACCCCCTCGAGGGCGTAGTACTCGCACTGGATCGGGATCAGAACTTCCTTGGCAGCGACCATCGCGTTGACGGTCAGCAGTCCTAGCGAGGGCGGGCAGTCGATGAGGACGAAGTCGACGTCAAGCTCTGCGAGCACCTTGTCGTTGAGCGCGCCTTTGAGTCGATTCTCGCGGGCAACCATGGAGACCAATTCGATCTCGGCGCCCGCCAGATCGATCGTTGCCGGGATGCAGAGAAGGCGCTCACTGTGCGGGCTGGTCTGGATCGCCTCCGGGGCCTTCACTTCGCCTATGAGCAGCTCGTAGCTCGACGGGGTGCCCGAGGTATGGACGACGCCCAGAGCGGTGCTGGCGTTGCCCTGAGGGTCCAAATCGACCACAAGGACAGTGAGCCCTTGAAGAGCGAGCGCCGACGCAAGGTTCACCGTGGTCGTCGTCTTGCCGACGCCACCCTTCTGGTTCGCGATGGTGATCACGCGGCGGAACGCCGGCTTCGGCAGCGTCACCGAATGAGGATGAAGCACTTGGCTCGCTCGATGCGCGGCCGCCCCGATGGGGGTCTCCTCCGAGGAGATCGCCGCGTAGGGGGCGGTGAAATTGTCGTCGTCGTTGACGATCTGATCCGCACCCGCACTCGTGTGCTGCTTCGGTGTTTCACGTGAAACGGCGGATTCAGATCGACCCGACATTGACTGCTCCTTCGATTGGGAATCGATCACTAGGTGCTCTCATCATCTGTACATTGCTCTCGATTGCATGCGTGTAAATCATCAACGCTGGCGGCGCTTCGGGAGACGTTCGGCCTTCACCACAACAGTGGGGGTGCGGAGAATCTTGGCTCCGCATTCGAGTATTTCCAACTTACCTGCGCCCAACTTGGTGAGCGCCGTACGGTCTCGCTCGATCTCCTCGGCGGCGCTCGAACCCTTGAGTGCCAACATCCGGCCGTGCTCGTGAATGAGTGGGAGGGACCAACGTGCCAGCTTCTCGAGGGGCGCCACGGCTCGCGAGGTGACAACGTCCGCGCCGCCTGCTTCCTTCACGACGCCGGATTCCTCGGCACGCCCTCGAACAACCAAGACGTCCAAACCGTTGGACTCGATGAACTCCGCGAGGTACACCGAGCGTCGAAGCAACGGTTCGACCAGAGTCACCTTCAAGTCCGGGCGGGCGATTGCGAGAGGGATACCGGGTAGGCCGGCGCCGCTTCCAACGTCCACAACCGACTCGCCTTCGGCAATCAACTCACCGATGACGGCGCAATTGAGAAGGTGACGCTCCCACAGTCGAGGGACTTCACGGGGACCAATGAGCCCGCGCTCGACACCATCCGTCGCCAGGGATTGGTAATACCGTTCCGCGATCTCATATCTGTCACCGAACACTGCGCGCGCAGTCTCTTGTTCGTCCCAGTCAACCGACGCCGCACCATTCTGTTCCACGTGAAACATCCTCCCGCGTAAACCGCGAAATCAACAATCAAGACCGAAATCATTATCCGCTCTGGAGCCGACATGTGTTCGCTTCTGCACACCGACTCGCTGTGAGTCTGCCGACTCGTTCATTCTTTGGGAAGTATTCGGCCCAAAATTCAAGCGGGGGAGGGGAGGGGTTCACGTTCCACGTGAAACATTGCGCTGAAAAATCTTCCAATTCTGACGCGTTTCACGTGAAACATAGCCGGGCGATCGAATGCAGATAGGAGCGCAATTCTTAGTATCATCACAGTGACGAAACTGCCATGGGTAGTTACATGGATGGAATTCTGACCCAAAAAGACCAATTTTCGGTAAAAAAGTCGTTGCAAAGATCGCCGGCGACGGACTGCAGAACGGACTCGGTCAGTCAAATCCTCTCTGTAGGTCGACTCGGAAAACAGACTTCGATTCCAGATCTCGGACAACTTCGGTATCTCATCGCCGGTTGTTGCGAGCCATACATCCGTCGGCTTGACACCCCTGTTGCGGGAGACCGGAGACTTGGCATCGCAAACCGTGAATCAATCCAAGAAGCTTCGCTCCACAGGATGCGCATCGGAGAGTTCACCCTCTCCTGTGGACTGATAGTGAACGCACTCCGCAGCATTGGGCTCGCCCTCGACTCCGTCGCAGATGCATTGAGCAATCCGCACCACATAAATTTCTTCATCGAACTGCACCGTCGTTCCATGCCGGCTCGACACTGGGTGGGACTCGAACACGAGATCCGCCAGTTGTCATCTCCGGAACGATCGTCGACTCCGGCGCACGACGAACCGTTCGCGACATTCGAAACATCCGAAGACGATCCGATCTAGGCGATCTAGGCGCCGAAGCCCCACAGATCGCGATGATCGAGCAAGCAAACGGTGACGGGCTGAAGTTGGTTCACGACCGCATCCGTCAGGTTGGGGTTCGCGCTGACGATGGCACACCAGAAGCCATTGGGTCGTGATCGCCATCCAGTAGGCATCCAATACCAATCTGGGATGGAGATCGAGGGCTCGGGGCAACAACCATCGATCCGGTTTCACGTGAAACGAAGGGCCGACTATTTCCGCTGGGGGAGGGGAGGGGCTCACATGTAGTACGGCATGTTGTCGATCGAATATCCGAACATGCACAGTGCCCCGCCGACAGCCAAGAAGGCAATCATGAAGCTGAGCATGACGCCTCTCAAGAATCGCCGCCCGCCTGTGAGAGACGTTCGGGATCGAAGTTTCGGTCGCTGCCGACCTCCTCTGTTCCGACTTCCCCGTGGCTGCGGTGACGATGCAAGTGACCGAGCGTACCGCCGAATGCGCCAAGTCGGCCGTGCGCGCGCAACCGATGGTGGCACTTCCTCGACCGGGTGACCGGATCTGGAGACCTCTATTTTCGTACGACACCGATGCAGCAGGATATGTGGGCCGAGTTGGAACCTGGCCACCTTTACCCCCTGGTACACGGCGGTCTCCGCGTCACCCCGTACACCGTCGGACAAGCTGGACAGAAAGGCCCGCGCCGGCACGACGGCAGCGAACCTCCGGTTGAGGCCCGGATCAGCCCGCCGGGGCCTCGAACACCATCCTGACCTCGGTCACCTGGTAGTTCGCCCGCTTGAACGCCGCGGCCATGGGTGTGTTGGGTACGTCCGTGGTCGCGGTGATGCGATTGGCGCCATCGGCTGCGTGAAAGCGGGTGATCTCGCAGAGGATGTCGTCCACGTAGCGGCACCCGCGTAGCTCGGGCACTACTCCGAGGTATCCGACGTTGCGGTCGTAGGGCGTCGCGGACGGGATCGCGAAGCCAACCAACGTCCCGTCCACTGTCTCCGCCAGCCGCCACCACGATCGTTCGCCGGGGCACGACCGGTAGAACTCGAGATCATCCCGGGCCTGGCTGACGATGTCCGCAGCCGCGATGCCTCGTTGCGTGGCGACATCCAGGCTGCCGACAGCGACCCGCTGGAACACCGCGAGGAACTCCTCATCGGTGGCGGGACGGAAAGTCAGACGCTCGGAGGGGGGCGGGCACACCGGCCGCAGGCGTCCACTCGAAACGCAGCCGCTCGATGATCTCGGTCAGTCCGGCCGCCTGGGCCGCCTCGCGACGCCAGGACACGGCTTCTGCGACGGCGGAATCCGCGTCCTGCCCGGCGGTCGGCACGACCAGCACATACTCAGGCTTCGCGTGAAACTCGGTGTGCGCCCGCGACAAGAGTTCGGCGGCAAGCGCAGCACGATCCGGCACGTCAGCCAGCACGTGCAGGAAATCAAGCGCGAGCGGACGCTCGCTGTCCTCACGCCCCCACCACAGGGCACGCGCGACGATCCTGGAGCCGTCAACGGCGAACCAACTCCATTCCGGACGAAGCCGTCCGGCCGCCACCTCTTCCCGGAGCGAGTCAGCGTCGACGAACCCGACCGGATCGTTCATCGCGAACCCCACGGGCTCTTCCAGCTCGGCCCGTGTCGCGGGTCGTATCAGCAAGATTGCTTCCCTTCACGACGCTTCATTGACGACAGGTTCCGAAATAGAGATAGGCCGTGTCGACAACGATAGGCACCTGACCTTCACCGTGCCGCCGGATTCGGTTTCACGTGAAACACTCTCGGACACAAAAGCGGGCCCCGGAAAATCCGGGGCCCGCATTCGATCAAGGGGGAGTGTCAGTCCTTGAGGACAACCACTCGGCGAGACGGCTCAGCGCCTTCGCTCTCGCTGGAAACACCGGCGACCTTGGCGACGGCGTCGTGCACGATCTTGCGTTCGAACGGCGTCATCGGAGCAAGCTCTTCGCGTTCGCCGGTCTCGAGAACACGCTGTGCAGCTTCCGCACCGAGAGCACTGAGTGCCTCGCGCCGGCCCGCACGCCAGCCGGCGATGTCGAGCATCAAGCGGCTGCGCTCTCCGGTCGACTGCTGAACTGCCAGACGAGTCAGCTCCTGGAGAGCATCCAGAACCTCACCCTTGCGTCCCACAAGCTTGGTCAGGTCATCGCCGCCGTCGATGCTGACGATCGCCCGATCGCCCTCGACGTCAAGGTCGATGTCTCCGTCGAAATCGAGAACGTCGAGCAACTGCTCGAGGTAGTCGCCGGCGATCTCGCCCTCTTCGATCAAATCGTCATCGGAATCGTCGATGTCTACATCCACATCGGTAACCGGCGCAGTGGTCTCGGTGCTCACGTCTGCGTTCTCTCCATCCACAACGATGTCAGCTTCACTGGACATTGGTCGTTCTCTTTCCTGGATCAGCGCCGTTTATTGCGCTTGGGGGAGTTGCCGCGGTTGCTCTGTGGCCGGTTCTGTTTGGGTTTCGACGTGGAACCACCACTGGAACCCGAGGGCTTCGGCTGTGGCTTCTTGAGCGAAACTTCCGGGGCGTCACCGTCGTCGTCGGCTGAATCCGCGGTCTTCAGCGCAGCCGGAGATCCCTTCTTCTTGCTGGGATCAGGACGGGCACCGGGCTTGGGCGCATTGTCGTTGCGGCGAGTGATCGCTTCCTGCTTCTTGGCTTCTTCTTCCGCGTCGATCTTGCGGAAGACGAGGTGCTGCTGACCGTAGGTCCAGATGTTGTTCGACACCCAGTACAGGAGGATCGCGATCGGAAGGAACGGTCCACCGACCAGAACACCGAGCGGGAAGACGTACAGGGCGAGCTTGTTCATGATCGCGGACTGCGGGTTCGCGGCAGCTGCTTCGCTCTGACGGGCAACAGAAGCGCGTGAGTTGAAGTGCGTCGCGATGCTGGCGATGATCATCAGCGGAGCGGCCACGAGGATGATGTTCAGCCGTGACGGAAGCTCGGGAACGTTCTCGGTGACGTAGGCCTGAAGCTGCGCAACCGGCGTCGTGATCGCGGCCGAGATGGGCGCGCCGAACAGACGAGCATCCAGGAACGACTGGACGTCAGTGGCCGAGAAGACGTAGTTCGGGGTGTTGAGGTTGTCCTCGGCGCTCATGCCCAGCTGGCCCATGCCGGTGCCGGTGCGGTTGAACGAGCGCAGGACGTGGAACAGACCGATGAACACCGGAGCCTGAGCCAAGACCGGGAGACAGCCCATGATCGGGTTGAATCCGTGCTCCTTCTGGAGCTTCTGCATCTCGACGGCCTGGCGCTGACGGTCGCCCGAATACTTCTTCTGCAATGCCTTGATCTGTGGCTGCAGTTCCTGCATCTGACGCGTCGTGCGGACCTGCTTCACGAACGGCTTGTACAGAACCGCACGCAAGGTGAACACCAGGAACACCACGGAAAGCGCCCAGGCTATTCCGTTGTCCGGGCCGAGAATGAACCCGAAGACCTTGTGCCAGACCCACAGAATCGCGGATACCGGATAGTAGATGAAATTGAGCACGGCTCTAAGTACTCCTCTGTTCGTCCGTCGGACTGTGACACGCTGCGCGTGCTTCCGGACAGCTATGGCGGCTACCCGCATCACGGTCACGACGGGCAGGGACAGGGTCCCACCCTCCAGAATGCCAGGGGGCACACTTCGCCAACCGCACCACAGTCAAGAAAAGGCCTTTGATCGCCCCGTGAGTGCGCAACGCTTCGACTGCGTATTCACTGCAGGTGGGGGTGAACCGGCAGGTCGGCATCCTCAAGGGCGACACATACGTCCGGTACAACTCGATACAGAAGATGAGAACAGTGGCGGGAGCGCGACGCACAGCCTTCAACACCGTGATGACACGGGAGGCTCTGGGAGTCTCGATCTGCTCAGAGAGCGGAGTACTCATGGCTCTTCACTTACCGACACCAATAGGTTCATTTTGGTCAGGCCCCCGCGCAACTGCTTGGCCAGTTCGGCTGAACTGGCGGTAGCTGCACCCGGAAGTGCGCGGATAACCACGTCTGTCTCCGGTGAAACCTGTCCGACGAAATCTGCACAGATATGACGAAGCCGGCGTGCGACTCGATGTCGAATCACCGCCGGCCCGACAGCCTTGCTCACGATCAGCCCGAACCGGGGACCGTGATTTGTTACTACCAGCGCCTCTACTTGCTCGCGATCGAACGCGTGCACGACAAGGTCGCGTCTTCCCATACGACGCCCGCGTCGCACCGCCACGGAGAAATCCGCGTGGCGACGCAACCGAGACGGCTCAGGCAACACCCCGAGCTCCTGAACTCGAAATCAGATCAGGCGGTGAGGGAATCGCGGCCCTTACGGCGACGCGCCGAAACGATTGCACGACCCGCACGGGTACGCATACGAAGACGGAAGCCGTGAACACGCGCGCGGCGGCGATTATTCGGCTGGAACGTCCGCTTGCCCTTGGCCACGGTCAACACTCCTCGAAGTTCATTGACGCCTCCCGGCGTCATTCAGTGATCGACGCCTTACGGCGCCTTTGGATCCAACAGGTACAGAACAATCAACTTCACTCGTTGTGGCTTGGAAGACCGATCCGACCTGACATATGTAGCCAGCACGAAGCGATCACCACCAACGGGTGACCGTTCGAGGTTACTTACCACCGTTGCCAAGGTCAAACCAGCCCGATTCGGAGCCCTCCCGCGGCAACCACGGCGACACGCCAATACTTACATCATTCCGCAGATTCCATTCACAGTGTGCATACGGCCGTGACCTCGAGCGAGGCGGCAAGTGTGACCTTGGCAACAGTTCCGCTACGGACTGCAGGTGACCCGAAGGCAACCCGGACAGTTCCACCGGCGCATGCTCTCGACAAGGCCTCATCAGCACATACGGGCACGAGCGCCGGACGCGACCCCGAATCCCGAGTTTCCACATTCATCCACAGGGCTGTGAGTGTTGACGCATCCCCGACACCAAGTGGCGAACGCCTCGAGTTCCGACAAAGTTGCAGGTAGATCAATTTCTCGATCACTTTGACGAATTTGGTTGACGAAAAAACCGACTCAGTGCAGGTTTGTCCACATCTGTGGATAATTGTGTGGAAACACAGCCCAGGTGGCATATTCGTAGCCTGTTACGGGGTTCTCACCCCGGGTGGTAATCCACCGAATCATTCGACGCCGCAGCCATACGCTCGGCAGCTGCAGCACACCCACTGTCGGCGAAACACGGGAAGGAACCACGTGAACGACGATCCCAACGCGCTCGCACGGGTCTGGGTCGACGTGGTTGCAGAACTCACGAGTGATGACCCCGGAAGTAATCTTCCGGCTTTGAGCAGCAAGCAGAAGGCATTTGTCCGTCTGGTGAGGCCTCTCACACTTGCTCAGGGTTTTGCACTCCTCTCGGTTCCATCGCCATTTGCTCAAGAGACGATCGAGCGCGATCTACGCGAGCCGATCCTGCAGGCACTCGGACGCCACCTCGGCGGCCAGGTCGAGGGACTCGGTGTCCGCATTGCACTCGAAGACGATGCCGACGCACCCGCCGAACCGGTCGAGGAGCGCACGGGCAGCCGTCAGTTCGAGTCGGTCAACTCATCGGGCGCATACCGTCGGCGCAGATTCACCGAAGGCGACGGCGAACCTTCGGACTCCGAGACTGCCGAGACCGAAGAAGTCGACGACGACCGCGAAGCACTCGCGAGCGTTCACGAATCGTGGCCGTCGTACTTCACGAAGCCGCCCGCTACTCCTTCTGCTTCGGGGTCCGGCGCCAACAGCCTCAATGCGAAGTACACCTTCGACACTTTTGTGATCGGATCGTCCAACCGATTCGCTCATGCCGCTGCCGTCGCGATCGCGGAGGCGCCGGCGCGTGCGTACAACCCCTTGTTCATCTGGGGAGCTTCGGGCCTGGGCAAGACGCACCTTCTTCATGCGGCCGGCCACTACGCACAGCGACTGTTCCCCGGCATGCGGGTCAAGTACGTCTCGACCGAAGAATTCACCAACGACTTCATCAACAGTCTCCGTGACGACCGCAAGGTCGCGTTCAAGCGTCGCTACCGGGAAACGGATGTCCTGCTGGTCGACGACATCCAGTTCATCGAAGGCAAGGAAGGTATTCAGGAGGAGTTCTTCCATACCTTCAACACCTTGCACAACGCGAACAAGCAGATCGTCGTTTCCTCGGACCGTCCGCCCAAACAGTTGGCAACCCTCGAGGAGCGTCTGCGGACGCGCTTCGAATGGGGCCTGATCACCGACGTTCAGCCGCCTGAGCTCGAGACGCGTATCGCGATTCTGAGCAAGAAGGCGAGGATGGATCGCCTCGAGGTCCCGCACGACGTCCTCGAGTTGATCGCCAGCCGTATCGAGCGCAACATTCGTGAACTCGAGGGAGCGTTGATCCGCGTCACCGCTTTTGCCTCGCTCAACCGTCAACCGTTGGATCTGACGTTGGCCGAGGTGGTCCTGCGAGATCTGATGCCCGATTCGTCGAGCCTCGAGATCAATGCGGCGACGATCATGGCGGTGACGGCCGAATACTTCAACATGTCGATCGACGACCTGTGTGGGCCGGGTAAGGCCCGGCCGCTCGCTCAGGCCCGCCAGATCTCGATGTATTTGTGCCGTGAGCTCACTGATTTGTCCTTGCCGAAGATCGGTCAGACGTTCGGCCGTGACCACACGACGGTCATGTACGCCGACAAGAAGATCCGTAAGGAAATGACGGAACGCCGCAAGGTGTACGACCAGGTTCAGGAGTTGACCGCAAGGATCAAGCAGCGCTCCAAGCGTTGACCTGCACTTATTTCGATCGATGCCGCTCGAGGCAGAGGTTCCCTCGAGCGGCATCGGTGTATTCGAAGGGTTCCACGTGCGGTCCCCTCGAGGGCGGTTGTCCACCTCGAGGGACGACACGCCGGAGTCAGACACGCCGATGAGAACAAACTCTTCGTTTCTTGTGAAAAGTATTCACATCTGTGGATAAGTGTGTTGATAACTCCGAAAGTCTGTGGAGTTCTCGAGGAGGAATCCGAAAACTTTCAGAGAGTGCACAGAGGGGGCCGATTGGTCCTCGAGTCTGTCCTCGAGAAGTGCACAGGCCCTCGAGGGGACCTACCAGCGTCGACAACCGTTGCTCCACAGATTGCACAGGACTTATTACTACTACTGAGAATTTCCTAGGAAAAGCTCTTTGAAAATAGTTCTGGGGACAACTCCTGTTGAGAACCTCGCCTCAGGCTGCGCTCGCCGCGGCTTCGGCTTTCCACTTGCGCCCTCGAGGGCATACGGTGGGCATCGCTTGGTCTGTGTCAGACTTCAAGTGAGCTGATGCAGATCCGCAGCAGACGAACATGCCTACCGAGAGGAATAACCCGGCGATGGAGCTTGGAAGCCTGAAGTTTCGCGTTTCCCGGGAAGAGTTCGCTGATTCAGTAGCGTGGGTTGCTCGTAGCCTGCCCTCGAGGCCGCCCGTGCCGGTTCTCGGCGGAGTTCTTCTCGACGCAACCGAAGCCGGCCTCACCGTTTCCGGGTTCGACTACGAGGTATCCGCGCAGGTCCGCGTCTCGGCAGATGTCACGACTGCAGGTCAGGCACTCGTCTCCGGACGCCTCCTTGCCGATATCACCAAGTCGCTTCCCAACAAGCCGGTCGATGTGACCCTCGAGGGCACTCGCGTGCTCATCTCGTGCGGAAGCGCCAAGTTCTCCCTGCCCACGATGCCGGTCGAGGACTACCCCCAGCTTCCGACGCTTCCGCAGCAGTCCGGTTCCATTCCCGTCGACCTGTTCTCCGAAGCCATCAGCCAGGTAGCCGTTGCAGCCGGCAAGGACGACACCCTTCCGATGCTCACGGGTATCCGTGTCGAGATCGAACAGAATTCGATCGTCCTCGCCGCTACCGACCGCTTCCGTCTCGCTGTTCGTGAACTCGAGTGGACTCCGGCAAACCCTGACGTCCAGGCTGCTGTTCTCATCCCGGCCAAGACTCTGTCCGAGTCCGCGAAAACGCTTGCCGGCAATGCAAATTCGCCGGTCGAGTTGGCTCTCGGTTCCGGTACGACCATCGGAAACGACGGACTCCTCGGCATCGTCAACGACGGACGCCGCACCACGACGCGCCTCCTCGACGCCGAGTTCCCGAAGTTCCGTCAGTTGCTGCCTGCTCAGCACACCGCGATGGCAACGGTCGAGGTCACGCCTCTCATCGAGGCCATCAAGCGTGTAGCACTCGTCGCCGAGCGTGGCGCACAGGTTCGCATGCAGTTCTCCGCTGACGGCCTGCTCCTCTCTGCGGGTGGCGACGACGCCGGCCGCGCGGAAGAGACGCTCAACGCGTCGTTCCAGGGCGAAGCACTCACCATTGCGTTCAACCCCGGTTACCTCATCGACGGGTTGAATTCGCTTCACAGCGAAAACGTTCTGTTCGGCTTCACCACTCCCAGCCGTCCGGCTGTTCTTCGCCCCGCGGCCGAGGAAGAGCCCACGGCAGACGAGTCCGGTAACTTCGCTGCGCCCTCGAGCGAGTACACGTACCTGCTGATGCCGGTTCGCCTTCCGGGCTGAGTGGAACCCCGCACTTCAGTTCGCGCCTGACCAGGGAGAACAGTATGAAGATCGGACTCGTAGGTCTCGGCAAGATGGGCTTCAACATGCGTGAGCGCTTGCGCGCGCATGGCCTCGAGGTGATCGGATACGACCCTCGACCGGAAGTCACCGATGTCGGGTCACTTGCCGAACTCGCTGCTTCCCTCGAGGGACCTCGAGTCGTCTGGGTGATGGTTCCGGCCGGTGACATCACCCAGAGCACCATTGCCGAGCTGGCGGATGCCCTCGAGGGTGGCGATCTGGTCATCGACGGTGGGAACTCGCGTTACACCGACGATGCTGTCCATGCCGAGCTTCTGAGCGCCCGTGGGATCGGTTTCCTCGACTGCGGTGTCTCCGGTGGCATCTGGGGCCGTGAGAACGGATACGGCCTGATGGTGGGCGGATCCGAGCCCGACGTGGCAAAGGCAATGCCGATCTTCGACGCCCTTCGCCCCGACGGCGACGCTGCAGACGGTTTTGTCCACGCCGGCCCCGTCGGTGCTGGTCATTACGCGAAGATGGTGCACAACGGCATCGAATACGGCCTGATGCAGGCGTATGCCGAGGGGTACGAGCTCCTCGAGGCGGAAAGCCTGATCGCGGACGTTCCCGGTGTGCTTCGAGCCTGGTCGAAGGGAACCGTCGTACGTTCGTGGTTGCTCGATCTGCTGGTCGACGCCCTCGAGGAGGATCCGGAGCTTGCGCAGATCACGGGCTATACCGAGGATTCCGGTGAGGGCCGCTGGACGGTCGAGGAAGCCATCAAGCACGCTGTCCCCGCTCCCGTCATCTCCGCTGCTCTGTTCGCGAGATTTGCTTCACGACAGGATGATTCACCGGCCATGAAGGCGGTGTCGGCCTTGCGCAATCAGTTCGGTGGTCACGCCGTCAAGAGCGCCTCGCCCAAGAATTCGGCTTCTGGAAGCTAAGTGTTCGTTCGTAGATTTTCGCTGCGTGACTTCCGATCCTGGGATTCGCTGACGCTTGACCTCACGCCGGGAACAACCGTGTTCCTGGGTTCCAACGGGCACGGTAAGACGAACGTCCTCGAGTCACTCGGGTATCTGTCGACGCTGTCGTCTCATCGAGTGTCCACGGATGCACCGATGATCCGCAGCGGTTCCGCCAGTGCTTTTGCCGGTGCAACGGTGGTCAACAACGGGCGTGAACTGACCATCGACGTCGAACTGATCGAGGGAAAGTCCAACCGCGCCAGGATAAATCAGTCTCCGACGCGTCGTCCGCGGGAAGTGCTGGGGATTCTGCAGTCGGTGATGTTCGCGCCGGAAGACCTGTCGTTGGTTCGCGGTGATCCTGGCGATCGTCGACGCTATCTCGACGAGTTGTTGACGTCCCGGATACCCCGAATGGCTGCTGTCCGTGCGGATTACGACAAAGTTCTACGTCAGCGCTCAGCCCTACTCAAAACTGCCGGTGCGGCTTTGCGTCGCGGTTCTCGTGGTGGCGAGTCCGACAACGTCCTCTCCACCCTCGAGGTGTGGGACGGGCATCTGGCCGCTCACGGCGCACAATTGTTGGCCGGGCGCCTCGAGTTGGTCCATGATCTGGCGCCGCATCTGGCGGAGTCGTATCGTTCCATCGCACCCGAATCCCGGCCGGCGTCGATTCGATACAAGAGCAGTCTGGGGTCCTCGTTGGATCCCGAATTCACCGACCCTGCAAGGATTTCCGGTATCGACGACGTTGCGTACCTCGAGGAGAGATTCCATCTCGAGTTGGCACAGATGAGGTCGAAGGAAATCGATCGCGGAGTGTGTCTGGTCGGTCCGCATCGGGACGATCTGGAGCTGATTCTCGGTGACAGCCCGGCGAAAGGCTTTGCAAGCCATGGTGAATCGTGGTCTTTCGCGCTTTCGCTGCGGCTGGCAGGTTTTGCCCTGTTGCGCGCCGACGGCAGCGACCCGGTCCTGATGCTCGACGACGTATTCGCGGAGTTGGACCGTCGTCGGCGTCGTGCGCTCGCCACCGTTGCAGCCACCGCCGAACAGGTGCTGATCACGGCCGCCGTTCCCGAGGACGTACCGGACGAACTCGAGGCGGCCAAGTTCGGCGTCGAAGCCTCCGATACCGGAGACGGTCGGATATCCCGGATAGTGCCCGTAGGCTCGACGGATCAGGAGGTCGAGTTCGATGACTGAAGACAGCAGCGCGGCCCCGGAGCCCGAGCTCAAGGGGATCGATCTGGCGCGCCGTGCCCTCGAGGAGGCACGCGCGACAGCCAAAGCCAACGGCAAGGCCGTCGGGCAGGGGCGCTCGTCGCCCAAATACGGAAGCGGCCGCCCGCGTCGACGCAGCGGTTGGTCCGGCCCCGGCCCGGATGCGCGGGACCCTCAGCCGTTCGGCACTCTCACCAGCGCTATCTCCAAATCGCGTGGGTGGTCCCCCAAGGTGTCCGAGGGCACGGTCCTCGGTCGGTGGCCGCAGGTCGTCGGAGAAGACATCTCCGCGCACGCCGAGCCGATTTCTCTGAAAGAAGGTGTTCTCAGCATCTCCGCCGAATCGACGGCGTGGGCTACCCAGTTGCGCATGATGCAGTCCCAGATTCTGGCCAAGATCGCTGCTGCCGTCGGTGACGGGGTCGTGAAGACACTGCGGATCACCGGTCCGAGTGCGCCTAGCTGGCGCAAGGGAGAAAGGCATGTGAAAGGCCGCGGACCTCGCGATACGTACGGCTGAGGAAAACTCAACCAGGCCCTGGTTCTACCTATTACTTCGTGTTACAGTTAAAACTCGCTAGTGAGTGAACTGTGTCACAAGGCTGTCGTTCCCCACCGATCGGCAGGCATGAAGGAGTAGCTAGATGTCGCAGAAGATATCGACACCCGCTTCGTCGTTCGCCGAGCCGGATCACATCCTGTTGCAGGCTCGCAATGTCGAGTTCGACTGGTCCGATCTGCCCATGCACTGGATTCCGGGCGATCCGTTCAGCACACACGTTCTCAACGTGCTCCATCTGCTCCTCCCTGCCGGTGAGGAATGGTTTGTCGAGACCTTCAAGGAAGCTCTTCCCCTCATCGAGGACGAGAAGCTCCGTGAAGACGTCGTCGGATTCATCGGCCAAGAGGCGATGCACTCCAACGCGCACTCGGGCGTCCTGGTCCATCTCAAGGAGAACGGCCTCGATCCGACGCCGTACACCCAGCAGATGGAATGGACCTTTTCGAAACTGCTCGGACCGCGTCCGATGACAGGACTGCGTGCCGAGAATCACCTGGTGGAGCGCTTGGCGATCATCGCGGCAATCGAACACATCACGGCTTTTCTCGGCGACTGGGTGCTCAACGCCAAGGGACTCGACAAAGCCGGTATGCACCCGACCATGCTCGATCTGCTCCGCTGGCACGGTGCCGAGGAGGTAGAACACCGCTCCGTCGCGTACGACGTGATGCGCTACTTCGACAAGCGCGAGACACGCCGCATCCGAACCCAGATCGTCGTCACGCCGGTACTGGTGTGGCTGTGGATTCGTGGCACCAGGTTCCTGATGCGCAACGATCCCGAACTTGCCGCTCAGGCCCCCAGCCGTCGACGCCCCCACCTGTCCGATTTCATCGCGGCGGGTAAGCGAGGCACAGTTCCCACGTCGTTCGAGCTGGCCAAGCGGATGTCGACCTACTTCAGCAAGTCGTACCACCCCAGTAAAGAGGGCTCGACCGCCCAGGCGGTGCAATACCTGGCGTCGTCACCCGCAGCCCAGGCGGCCTCACGGTGATTTCACTCTCGAGGGTCAAGGACGTCATCTCCGGTCACGACGGGTTGCCGCGTTTTCCGGCTCCACCCGATCTGTCCGGGAAGAACCGTCCCGACCGCGCCATGCGCATCACGGAGTTGTTGGCGGACAAGTACCTTCGCGTGTTGACGGCCTACGACTACAACCCCGATATCGCGGGCCACAACCCTGACACGGCCATGAACATGGTGGTCAGCAAGCGTGAGGTGGTGGCGACTGACGAGAACGTCGTTCGCCTGCGCTTCGAATCCGCAGACGGCTCACCGATTCCGCCGTGGCATCCGGGTTCGCACCTGGACTTCCATCTACCTTCGGGTCTGCGGCGTCAGTATTCGCTGTGCGGTGACCTGGCCGATCGCACGGGATACAGCGTCGCGGTGCGCCGAATCCCCGACGGCGGTGGCGGTTCCATCGAGATGCACGCTCTCCAGCCTGGTGAGCACGTCACGGTACGCGGACCACGCAACGGCTTCCCGTTTGTCGGAGAAGGCAGCGCGTTGTTCGTCGCCGGCGGCATCGGTATCACGCCGATCATCGCAATGGTCCGTGCGGCAAGAGAATTGGGGATGGACTGGTACTTCGTGTACTCGGGCCGCTCCCGTGAATCCATGCCGTTCCTCGACGAGATCGCAACCTGGGATCCCGAGCGTGTCTTCGTGCGCCCGGACGACGAGTTCGGATTGCCCACCACCACAGACCTTCTCGGACGAGCGCCGGTCGGCGGCGCCGTGTACTGCTGTGGCCCGACGCCGATGCTCGATGCCGTCCGCCGCGGTTTCCGCGATACACCCTCCACCGCTTTGCATTTCGAACGGTTCGGGGCTCCGCCGGTGATCGACGGCAAGGAATTCGAAGTGCAGCTTGTCAATTCGGGTCAGGTACTCACTGTGCCCGCCGACGAGTCCGCGCTCGACGTCATCAAGAAGACATTGCCCGGTGTCGGGTACTCGTGTCAGCAGGGTTTCTGCGGAACCTGTCGCGTGAAGGTGCTCGCGGGTAAGCCCGATCACCGCGAAAGGCGTCTGACCGACACCGAACAGGAAACGGAGATGCTCATCTGCGTATCCCGTTCCGACGGTGGACGTCTCGTTCTCGATCTCTAGATTTCCCAATCCGAAGGATTCACAGCCGAAGGGTCAGTCAATGTCCAAGCACTCTCCTGTCCATGCCGTGACCGCGCGTCGCGTGACCAACGGTTCCGTCAGCCTGGCCGTGTTCGAGCAGGGCAAGGCGGACGGCGAGACCATCGTCCTGGTGCATGGTTGGCCCGACACCCATGAATTGTGGAACCGCATCGTGCCTTTGCTGGCAGATGACTTCCGCGTCGTCAGCTACGACAGCCGCGGGGCCGGTGAGAGCACGATCCCCTCGAGGGTGCAGGACTACCAACTGAGCGCACTGGCCGGCGATCTTTTTGCCGTCATCGACGCGGTCAGCCCGGGCAAGCCGGTGCACGTCCTGGCACATGACTGGGGATCTGTGGAAACGTGGGAAGCGGTCTGCGAGCCGGGTGCCGAGGAGAAGATCGCGTCGTTCTCGTCCATCTCGGGCCCCAATCTCGATCATCTCGGCAAGTGGATCCGGGCGAGCGTGTCCAAGCGTCGTTTCCTCGGCCCAGCGGCGCAGGGAATTGCGTCGGCCTACACCGTTCTGTTCCAGATTCCCGGGCTGTGCACCCTCCCGTTGCGTCTGTGGTTCTCCAAGCACTGGCCGGCATTTCTGGGCTTCTTCGACGGTCTGGACCCCCGTGTGGTCAACACCGCGCCCACCATCGCCGACGACATGGTGAACGGACTCAAGCTTTATCGCGCGAACATCCGGCCGTCTCTCGGCAAGCCGCGGGATCGGTACACGGACGTGCCTGTTCAGCTCATTCTGAACAAGTACGACAAAGCCGTTCGTCCGGTGGGATACGAAGACACCGAAAAATGGGTCTCCGACCTGCAGCGACGTGAAATTGTAGCGGGACACTGGTCGCCGTTTTCACATCCGGGCGAGGTTGCCGAACATGCGCGGGCATTTATCGTGAGCCTGAGAGAGCGTCGCTCGGAGAAGCAAAGTTCCTAGCGTTTCACCTTCAGGGGATCGTAAAAATTCGTCTGCGGCGCAGCCAGGGGTGTCATTGGCCGCTTCTAGTCGGTGCTTACCAGTAAGATGGTCAACGGTAACTAGCGGCAACATTCTCGAACCCGCTCCGACGACACCCGCAAGGGCTTGCTGACGGCTGCGCTCGAGTATTGACGGAGAAGGAGAGCTACCCACCCGTGGCTGCCCAGAAGTCAGATACAAGCACTTCCAGCAAGGACTACAACGCGTCGTCCATCACCGTCCTCGAAGGACTCGAGGCGGTACGTAAGCGTCCAGGCATGTACATCGGTTCCACCGGTGAACGCGGTCTGCACCACCTCATTTGGGAGGTCGTCGACAACTCGGTCGACGAGGCGATGGCCGGACACGCCACCAAGGTCGAGGTCACCCTCCTCGAAGACGGCGGAATCCGCGTCATCGACGACGGCCGTGGCATCCCGGTCGGCATGCACGCCTCCGGAGTTCCCACCGTCGAGGTCGTGCTGACCCAGCTGCACGCCGGCGGCAAGTTCGACTCCGACTCCTATGCCGTCTCCGGTGGTCTGCACGGCGTCGGTATCTCGGTGGTCAACGCGCTCTCCACCCGGCTCGACGTCGACATCAAGGTCGACGGCTACCGGTGGCAGCAGACGTACACCGATTCCAAGCCGGGAGAGCTCGTACAGGGCGACCCGACGAAGGAGACCGGCACCACCGTCAGTTTCTGGGCTGATCCCGAGATCTTCGAGACCACCCGCTACAACTTCGAGACCGTTGCGCGTCGTCTGCAGGAAATGGCCTTCCTCAACAAGGGCCTGACCATCACGCTGACCGACGAGCGCGCCGAGGTCATCGACGACGAAGCTGCCGAGGTGGCCGAGGCTCCCAAGTCTGCTGCCGAAGAAGCCGAAGAAGCTGCTCAGGCAGCGCCGCGTAAGTCCAAGACCCGTGTCTACCACTACCCCGGTGGACTCGAGGACTACGTCCGGCACATCAACAAGAGCAAGACCCCGATCCACAACTCGGTCGTCGGATTCACCGCCAAGGGCACCGGCCACGAGCTCGAGGTCGCAATGCAGTGGAACTCCGGCTACTCGGAGTCCGTGCACACCTTCGCCAACACGATCAACACCCACGAGGGTGGTACCCACGAAGAGGGCTTCCGCGCCGCACTGACCGCAACGGTCAACAAGTACGCGCTCGAAAAGAAGCTGCTCAAGGACAAAGATCCCAAGCTCACAGGTGACGACATCCGTGAGGGACTCGCGGCCATCATCTCGGTGAAGGTCGGTGAACCCCAGTTCGAGGGTCAGACCAAGACCAAGCTCGGCAACACCGAGGTCAAGTCCTTCGTGCAGAAGGCGTGCAACGAGCACCTCGCGCACTGGTTCGAGGCGAACCCCGCCGACGCGAAAACCATTGTGAACAAGGCTGTTTCGTCGGCGCAGGCCCGCGTCGCCGCACGTAAGGCGCGTGAGCTGGTCCGTCGTAAGAGCGCGACCGACCTCGGTGGCCTGCCAGGCAAGCTCGCCGATTGCCGCTCCAACGATCCGGAGAAGTCCGAGATCTACATCGTGGAGGGCGACTCCGCAGGCGGCTCGGCCAAGTCCGGCCGAGACTCGATGTACCAGGCGATCCTCCCGCTTCGCGGAAAGATCATCAACGTCGAGAAGGCGCGGATCGATCGCGTCCTCAAGAACACCGAAGTCCAGTCGATCATCACCGCGTTCGGCACGGGCATCCACGACGAGTTCGACATCGCCAAGCTGCGCTATCACAAGATCGTGCTCATGGCCGACGCCGACGTCGACGGTCAGCACATCGCAACGCTGCTGCTCACGCTGCTGTTCCGCTTCATGCGGCCGCTCGTCGAGCACGGCAAGGTCTACCTCGCGCAGCCGCCGCTGTACAAGCTCAAGTGGCAGAAGGGTGCGCAGCCGGAATTCGCGTACTCCGACCGCGAGCGCGACGCGATGGTCAAGGCCGGCCTCGAGTCCGGCAAGAAGATCAACAAGGACGACGGCATCCAGCGCTACAAAGGCCTCGGCGAGATGAACGCCAAGGAGCTGTGGGAAACCACGATGGACCCGACGGTGCGCGTTCTGCGTCTCGTCACGCTCGACGACGCGGCTGCTGCCGACGAGCTGTTCAGCGTGCTGATGGGCGAAGACGTCGAAGCACGACGCAGCTTCATCACCCGCAATGCCCGGGACGTTCGTTTCCTCGACGTGTAGGCCCGCGGCCCTGTGCGTGGTTGAGGAGTCCCCGGGCTCCTTTTCCGCGCACAGGGGCTTGCCCCCTCTTTTAAGAAAGTGAGCTCATGACCGACACCACGTTGCCACCGGACGGTCCGCAACACGACCGGATCGAACCGGTCGACATCCAGCAGGAAATGCAGAACAGCTACATCGACTACGCCATGAGCGTCATCGTCGGTCGTGCTCTGCCGGATGTCCGCGACGGACTCAAGCCGGTGCACCGCCGCGTGCTCTACGCGATGTACGACAACGGATATCGCCCCGACCGCGGATACGTGAAGTCTGCCCGACCGGTCGCCGAGACCATGGGTAACTACCACCCCCACGGCGACTCCTCGATCTACGACACGTTGGTCCGTATGGCCCAGCCGTGGTCGCTGCGTTACCCGCTCGTCGACGGTCAGGGAAACTTCGGATCCCGCGGCAACGACGGCGCAGCCGCCATGCGTTACACCGAGTGCAGGCTCACGCCGCTCGCGATGGAAATGCTGCGCGAAATCGACCACGAGACAGTCGATTTCACCCCGAACTACGACGGTAAGACGCAGGAACCGACGGTTCTGCCCAGCCGTATCCCGAACCTTCTGATCAACGGTTCCAACGGCATCGCCGTCGGTATGGCCACCAACATTCCGCCGCACAACCTGCGTGAAGTTGCCGAGGCCATCTACTGGGCGCTCGAGAACTTCGAGGCGGACGAGGAAGCCACCCTCGCGGCCGTCATGGAGCGCATCAAGGGACCCGACTTCCCAACGCACGGGCTCATCGTCGGTGGACAGGGCATCCAGGACGCCTACACCACCGGCCGTGGCTCCGTTCGTATGCGCGGCGTCGTCGAGATCGAAGAAGATGCCAAGGGCCGCACCACGATCGTCATCACCGAGCTGCCCTACCAGGTCAACCCGGACAACCTGATCACTTCCATCGCGGAGCAGGTTCGTGACGCCAAGATCGGTGGCATCTCCGACATCCACGACGAGTCCTCGGACCGCGTCGGCATGCGCATCGTCGTCACCGTCAAGCGTGACGCCGTTGCCAAGGTCGTGCTGAACAACCTTTACAAGCACACCCAGCTGCAGACCAGCTTCGGCTGCAACATGCTCTCCATCGTCGACGGAGTGCCGCGCACGCTGCGCCTCGACCAGATGATCCGTCTGTACACGACGCACCAGCTCGAGGTCATCGTCCGTCGTACCAGGTACCTGCTTCGCAAGGCACAGGAGCGCGCCCACATCCTGCGCGGTCTGGTCAAGGCCCTCGACGCTCTGGACGAGGTCATCGCCTTGATCCGTGCGTCGCAGACCGTCGACATCGCTCGCGCCGGATTGATGGAACTCCTCGACGTCGACGAGATCCAGGCCGACGCCATCCTCGGCATGCAGCTGCGTCGTCTGGCCGCCCTCGAGCGTCAGAAGATCGTCGACGAGTTGGCCGAGATCGAACTCGAAATCGCGGACCTCGAAGACATTCTGGCTCGCCCGGAGCGTCAGCGCGCGATCGTTCGTGACGAGCTCAAGGAAATCGTCGACAAGTACGGCGACGACCGTCGTACCCGCATCATCGCCGCCGACGGAGACGTCAACGACGAGGATCTGATCGCACGCGAAGACGTCGTCGTCACGATCACCGAGACCGGTTACGCCAAGCGCACCAAGACCGACCTGTACCGCTCGCAGAAGCGCGGCGGCAAGGGTGTTCAGGGTGCCGGCCTCAAGCAGGACGACATCGTCTCGCACTTCTTCGTCACGTCGACGCACGACTGGCTGCTGTTCTTCACCACGAAGGGCCGCGTCTACCGCGCGAAGGCTTACGAGTTGCCCGAGGCGAGCCGTACCGCTCGCGGTCAGCACGTTGCCAACCTGCTGGCATTCCAGCCGGACGAGCGCATCCAGTCCGTCATCCAGATCAAGACCTACGAAGACGCGCCCTACCTGGTGCTCGCCACTCGCAACGGTCTGGTCAAGAAGTCCAAGCTCACCGACTTCGACTCCAACCGCAGCGGTGGCATCGTCGCCATCAACCTGCGCGGTGAAGACGAACTGGTCGGCGCTGTCCTCTGCTCCGCCGAAGACGACCTGCTTCTCGTCTCGGCACAGGGCCAGTCGATCCGCTTCTCGGCCACCGATGAGGCACTGCGTCCGATGGGCCGCGCCACTTCCGGTGTCCAGGGCATGCGTTTCAACGGTGACGACGAGCTGCTCTCGCTCAACGTCGTTCGTGAAGGAACGTTCCTCCTGGTCGCCACGTCGGGCGGTTACTCCAAGCGAACCGGCATGGAGGACTACCCGGTGCAGGGTCGCGGCGGCAAGGGCGTGCTCACGATTCAGTACGACAAGAAACGTGGCACTCTGGTCGGTGCGCTCATCGTCGACGACGACGACGAGCTGTACGCGATCACCTCGGGCGGCGGCGTCATCAGGACGGCTGCCAAGCAGGTTCGTAAGGCGGGACGCCAGACCAAGGGCGTGCGTCTGATGAACCTCGGCGAAGGCGACACACTGCTCGCGATTGCGCGCAACGCCGACGAGCCCGAAGAGCTCGCTGCAGAGACCACCGACAACGCAGACAATGCCGATGGAGCTAAGGAGTCCTAGTGAGCACTCCCAACCAGCCGGGCAGTGACCAGAAGAGCGAAAGCACTTCAGGTTCGACGCCACCGAAGCCGGAGCAGGCAACTTCTCCGGCGGGGCCGCAGACCTCGAAACCTGCAGCTCCAGCGGACGGCGGACCCAAAGCTTCCGAGGCAGCTCCGGCGTCCAAGGCACCGGAGCCGCCTCGCGGCCCGTCGGCTCAGAAGCCGGCGGGTGGGGCTTCCGACGCCGCGGGTGCGGCCAAGGGTCAGGCTCCTTCCGCTCCTTCTGTGGCTCCGGCTGCGCCGGTAACTCCGGCAAAGGGTGACGGTCAGGCTCCGCCGCAACCGGTTGCCAATCAGGCTCGTGGCAGCCAGGCGCCGCCGTGGCAACGCGGACCCCAGCCGTCGGGTCAGCCGCAGGGGCAGCCAGCTCAGAACCCCGCTGCTCAGAACCCCGCTGCTCAGAACCCGGCGTCCAAGGCCCCGGCGTCGAAGGCTCAGCCACCGCAGAATCAGGCTCCGCAAAGTCAGCCGCAGACCAACATCACGCGCCCAGCCGGCGCTGGTGCTCCTGCGGGTCGTCCGGCAGCTCCTGCCGGGGGTAAGCCGCCTGCGGGTCCGCAGCGTCCTGCAGCGGCCGGCCCGGCGCAGGGTGGTCCGGTGCAGGGTGGTCCGGCCAAAAACCCCGCGCAGGGTGGTGCGCCGAAGGGACAGCCGCAATCGGGTCGTCCCGCTGCCGGTGCACAGACGGGTCGTCCTGCCGGCAACCCGTCGGCACGTCCCGTCGTGACAGGAACGGCGGCTGCCGCAGCTACCGGTGGCGTCGCCGGCGCGGCAGCAGCCAAGGCTGTTGCACCCTCGGGCGCAAATCCCAAGGCTGCAAACGCCACAGTCGCCAATCCCACCGTCGCTAATCCGAAAGCAAAAGCCGCCGCGATCGACGGGCCGACTCGGCACATCGATCGCAAGGATCTACCCAAGGACATGCCTGACCTCTCCGAGGCCAAGCATCCGTTGCCTGCTGCGGTGAAGGGTGAGAAAACTCACGCCGTATCGGCTTCGGTCGTGGACGGTGCGCCGCTGCGCGCAACGGTGCAGATCCGTCGTATCGACCCGTGGTCCACGCTCAAGATCACATCCGTGATCTCGGTGTCGCTGTTCTTCGTGTGGATGGTGGCCGTCGGACTGCTCTACGTCGTTCTCGACGGCATGGGCGTCTGGGATCGCCTGAACAACGCGTTCACCGACATCGTTGCCGACGGCGGCTCCGACGGTCTGGTGACGGCCGGCCAGGTGTTCGGCTACGCCGCGCTGATCGGCATCGCGAACATGGTGCTTTTCACGGCACTCGTCACGATCGGATCGTTCATCTACAACCTCTGCAGCGACCTGGTTGGCGGCGTAGAGGTAACTCTCGCCGACCGCGACTGACCTGCGAAAACATTGTTCCGCCGGGCCCGTTTTGGTGTCAGCGGCCCGGTGGGGTAATCTTTGGAATCGGTTCAGGGGCCTATAGCTCAGGTGGTTAGAGCGCTTTACTGATAATGAAGAGGTCGGAGGTTCAAGTCCTCCTAGGCCCACTCCCATGTGCCGAAGAAGGGTTGCTGGAATGAAGGTTTTCCTGCTTGTCGGGGCCGGAATTCTGGTAGCTCTCGGGGTGTCCAAGCTGATCAAAAGTCAGCGCGGAGACAAGGTTTGGCACGATTTGGAAACAGGATAGAACCTAGGTACTCTGACTCCGGTCAGAAAACCGAACGGGGCCTTAGCTCAGTTGGTAGAGCGCTGCCTTTGCAAGGCAGATGTCAGGAGTTCGAATCTCCTAGGCTCCACAGTAAGAAAACACCCTCCCGGGATCCGGGAGGGTGTTTTTGTATGCCGATGTACCCGATCTCTGCTCGCCCCGGCTGGCCGGTGCCCGACTTGTGTGCCCCCGTTTTTGAGCGAACGGCACTTTCGGCGCACTGGAGGCGATGAACATGCCGTTCGCTCGGAGTGGGGTGGCCAGAACCGCGCCCACTATGGACCGTTCGTCCCGAATTGTCCGGAAAGTCTAGTGGTCATAACCAGCCGGGCGTAGCGTGAGGAGAACCCAATTTCAGGAGGTTCGTAGTGCTTCACAACGACATTCCCAGCCACGGTGAAATTGCCGCACTCGCGGAGGTGGAGGGGCCCACCTGCATCACCATCGTTACTCCGACTGAAGATGCGCCGCAGGATTACGACAAAGCGCGCATAGCCTTCAAGGACCAGGTCCGCTCGGCACTCGCATCGGTGGAGGATCCGGCCGAGCGCAAGCAGTTCGAGGCCGAATACGCAGAGCTCGACGACGACGACGATTTCTGGCGCTTCCAGTCGCGCTCATTGGTCACGTACGCGACGCCGGACCGTCTGGTGACCTTCCGCCTCCCCAACCGTCTGCAGGCGCTCGAAACGGTCAGCGATCGGTTTCATCTCAAGCCACTGCTCCGTTCGGTGACGTTCCCCCAGACGGCGTTTGTTCTCGCTCTGGCAGAGGGTTCGGTGCGACTGATCGAGATCGCTGCCGACCAGCCGGCCGACGAGGTCCGTGTTCAGGGAATGCCGAAGAACGCTGCGGATCACGCGGGCAAGTCGTCGATCAACAGCCGTACCGAAGCGGGTCGGTTGTCGGGGTCGGACAGCCGAAAGTTGCGCGTCAATCAGTACGCCCGCGCAGTCGATCACGAGGTCCGCGGTGTGCTCGCCGGCCGTGACGTCCCCTTGATTCTGGCCGCTGCGGAACCCATCGCGTCGGTGTATCGCTCCGTGAATTCGTACCGCCACCTGGTCGACAAAACCGTCGAGGGAAACCCGGAAGCCTTGTCGACGCAGGAAGTGGCGGACGGTTCGCGTCCGGCGCTCGACGACTTCCATGCCGAGCAGCTGGCGGCGGTGCGGGACACCTTCAATGTGCGCACGGAACAGGGACGCACTCAGACGGACGTCGCCGACGTGGCAACAGCCGCGACGTACGGACAGGTCGACACCGTTTTCATCGACATCGATTCCGTCGTACCAGGAAGTCTCGATCCCCAGACGGGCGCTCTCACGACCGGTGAGTCGACCAACGGAAGCACCTACGGGGTCGTCGACGAGATCGCTCGTCGTGCGCTCCTGACGGGTGCGCGGGTGCTCGCTGTTCGCGCGGAGGACATTCCGGGCGGCGGCGCAGTTGCCGCGATTTTGCGCTTCGCCCCGTAAACAGACTGGACGCGTGTGCGCCTCGTGACCTGATTCGGGCACGGGGCGCATACGATTCCGGCATGAAACGTGTGTGGGAACGGCTGCGCCTCTATTGCAAGACGCTGCACCCGGTCGGGCTTGCCTTTGCTCTGGTCTTCTTCACCTGGTCGATGAGTCCGTCCCTGTTGCCGCGCGCGTGGTACCTGCAGGGCGTTGCGACGGGCATCTCGCTCGCCATGGGATACGGCGTCGGCGTGACGGTTGCCTGGATGATCCGCAAGTGCGGCGTCGAACCGCAGTGGTCGGATCGCACCAAGAAGATCGGCTGGCGAATCCTGTTGGTCGCGGCCGTCATTCTGGTGCCGACGTTCTTGGTCCTCGGTTCGTGGTGGCAGCAGATCGTTCGCGATCTCGTGGAAGCTCCACGCACCAATCAGGCGAATTATCTTCTGGTGCTGATGATTTCGCTCGGAATCTGGTTCATCCTGCTCGAGGCAGGCCGTGGTCTTCGGTTCACCACCAACAAGCTCACCGCCGTCGCACTACGGTTCGTTCCCCTCGAGGCGGCGAAGGTCGGCAGCTTGATCGTCATCTTCGCCCTCGGCATCTTCATCGTGAACGGTGCGCTGTACAACGGGCTGATCGCCTTCGCGAACTGGAGTTTCTCCGGTGCGGATCACGAAACACCGGACGGCATCGAACAGCCCATGATTGCAGAGCGCAGCGGTTCGCCGATGTCCGCCGAGGCTTGGGATTCTCTCGGCCAGGAGGGGCGCACCTTCATGGGTAGCGGTCCCACTGCAGCCGAGATCTCTGCATTGACCGGACGTGAAGCGAAGCAACCGATCCGGGTGTATGCCGGACGTGAATCCTCGGACTCGATCAACGGTGTCGCACAGCGGGTCGTCGACGAGTTGGAGCGCACCGGCGGATTCGACCGCGGAACCCTCGCAGTTGTCACGACCACCGGCCGCGGTTGGGTGAACGAGGACGTCGCGTCGGCGTTCGAGTACGTCGAGGGCGGGGACACGGCGATCGCGTCGATGCAGTACTCGTTCCTTCCGAGTCCGTTGGCCTTCATCGCCGACCGTGAGACGCCGATGATCGCCGGCCGCGCGCTGTTCAACGCGGTGTACGCCAAGTGGATCGACCTGCCCGTGGAGACGCGACCGGAGCTGGTTGTCTTCGGTGAGAGCCTCGGCTCCTACGGTGGCCAGGCAGCATTTGCCGGCGCTCAGGACATGATGACGCGCGTCGACGGCGCACTGTGGGTCGGAACCCCCAACTTCACTGCTCAGTGGCAGGGAATCACGGACAGTCGTGACTCGGGCTCACCGGAGATTCTGCCGGTGATCGACGGTGGCCAGGCAATTCGGTTTGCCGGTGATCCGGAAGATCTGGAGCTGAAGTCGGACTGGGACGACGATCGCATCGTGTACTGGCAGCACGCCAGCGACCCGATCACGTGGTGGTCCTTCGACCTGCTGCTCAACAAGCCGGATTGGCTCAAGGAACCGCTGGGTCGCGACGTGGATCCGGGAATGACATGGGTTCCTCTCGTGACCTTCTGGCAGGTAACCCTCGACATGGTCTTCTCGGCTGACGTCCCGTCCGGGCACGGTCACAATTACGGCGAGGATGCAGCGGACATGTGGGCCAAGATCCTGCACCCCGAGGCCTGGACCTCTGCTGATACCGACAAGCTTCGTGCGCTGCTGACCACCAATCTGGAGCCCACGAAGTAGTAGTAAACGGTTGTATTTCAGCCTGTTAAGGCGAAAACCTCACGAAAAAGTGTTACGTGAGGTATGTGTTACTCTGCGTTCGCTGTGTGCCAAGCCACAGCGCAAGCGAACGTGGGGAGATCGAAACGTGAAGAGCAGAGCATGGTGGGCGGCCGGGGTCTCCGTCGCGGCACTGGTCATGGGTGCTGTGACGGCCCCTGCCGCAACGGCGGAGCCGGCGGATTTCTACACGCCGCCGCTCGAGCTTCCGGCAGGTGCCAACGGAGATCTCATCAAGAGTGAGCCGTCACCACTGCTGCTGAGCGTGCCCGGATCGAACGGTGCGTGGCCGGCAACCGCCACCAAGATCATGTACCGAAGCGAGGACGCCAAGGGCGCCCCCGTTGCCGTGACGGGCACCTATCTCGAACCGTCGAACCCGTGGACCGGGCAGGGGGCGCGTCCACTGGTTGCCGCAGCGGTAGGAACGCACGGGCAGGGCGATCAATGCGCACCATCCAAGCTGTTCAACACCGGTATCGAGTACCAGTTCCCGACGGACGTCATGGTCGGCTACGAGTCCATCTGGGTGAACACGTTGCTGCTCAACGGCATTGCCGTCGTTGTCACCGATTACGAGGGCCTCGGAACTCCGGGCGATCACACCTACGTCAACCGTGAAGCCGAAGCACACGCGGTTCTGGACTCGGTGCGAGCCGCTCAGCAACTCCCGAACACGAGCATTCCCGCCGACGGCCCCGTCGGACTGTGGGGTTACTCGCAAGGTGGTGGAGCTGCCGCTGCCGCAACGGAATTGAAGCCGTCGTACGCTCCGGAGCTTGATCTCAAGGGCACCTACGCAGGTGCACCGCCCGCCGATCTGGCGGCGACGCTGCAGCAGGTCGACGGCACGTTCCTCACCGGAGTGATCGGATACGCGCTCAACGGGATCCTTGCCCAGTACCCCGAGGTTCAGCCGCTGCTCGACGCCGAGATCAACGATCGCGGCCGACAGATGTTGGCCGCCACCAAGAACCAGTGCGTCGCCGAAAGTGGATTGCAGTTCGGCTTCCAGCAGTCGTCGAGCTTCACCAATTCCGGTGAATCACTCTCCGCAGTTCTGGCGCGTCTACCCATGGCGCAGGCAATCCTCGACGAGCAGAAGATCGGCAAGCTGACGCCGGAGTCGCCCGTGCTCATTCAGCATGGCCGCTCCGATGACATCGTTCCGTTCGGTCAGGGACAGCAACTGGCGCGAGACTGGTGCGGCAAGGGTGCGACGGTGCAGTTCTCCGTCAACGAACTGCCCCCGATCATTCCGGGCATGGCAATCAATCATGCAACGCCGTACCTGGTGGGTACCCCCGAATCCGTCGGGTACATGATCGATCGCTTCAACAACGTCCCAGCACCGTCCAACTGCTGAACGTGAACATCGAAAAGCCCCGGAACACAATCTGTTCCGGGGCTTTTCGTATGTCGACTAAGCGGTCTTCTCGGCCGAGTTCTCCTCGAGCCGAGGGGGTGCGGAAGCGACCGGCGGATGCTCGCGTCGGCGGCTCTTGAAGAACACCGCGCCACCGATCACCGCGACACCGGCGATGACGAACACCGTGACGCGCTTGCGGCCGCGAGGCTTCTCGGTGCGTTCCGTGGACTTCGTGGGGATAGCCTTTGCGCGCTCGACGCCCTTCTTGGCGAGGACTTTGCCCTGACGACCCAGGAACAACCCGACCTGCCCAGCGCCGCGAGCGACCGACGTCGCGACCACCGCGGCGATACGGCGAGCGTTGTCGGCTGCCTCGGACTCCTTGATGCGAGCCGCTGTCTCTTCGAGGTAGGCGGCAGTCTCGTCGAAGGTGTCCTCGACGCGGGCGCGCGCGTGATCGAAGGTGTCGGGCAACTGCGTGCTGAGGGACTCGGGCACTCGTGTCATGACTTCACTTTGCCACAAGGGCTGTACCGGGGTAGGTCGGTCGCAGATCGGACTTACGATGGATGAATGTCGACCTCCCCTGCACGGTCCCGTCGAAGCCCAGGCCGACCTGCGATTACGTCGACGGACGAGATTCTCGATGCAGCGGAACGGGTGGGTTTGGACCGGCTGACGCGGGCGGAGGTCGCACAGGTCCTGGGCGTTTCCGCTGCGACGATTCGCCATCACGTCGACTCGACCGATCGTCTGTACTCGTTGGCGTGTGCGAGAGCTTTCGGACGTCTGCAGTTGGATTCGGATTCGAAGTCCTGGCAGGACTACCTTCGGACGTTAGGTCAGCGCTTCGCTGAACTCGTGACTGCCACGCCTGGGCTCGAGGACTACGTGCTTCGAGGGCCTTACGAAGAGCGCACTCTGGAGCAGTTCGAGCGAATCATGAATGAGGTACTTCTACGGAAGCCTGAATTCGACCGTGCAACAGCACATTTGCTCGGCTCTCGGACACTGATCATTTCGGCGGCACTGCATACACCGGCGCGCAATCGTTACCCGGATTCGCAGTATCCGAAGCCTGAGACTCTCTCGGCTGTTGTTTCCTGGACGCTCGACGCCTTCCTTGTCGGTGCCGAAAAGATGATCGATTCCGGTCTCGTTCCTACGGTCGTTCCAACTCCCGACGCTTCTTGGACTCACATTTCGGATCACTGATGCCCTTCCTGGACAGGAAGGTAAGGCAACCCACATTAATTATTGCTACTGTGGCAATTATGAATAGACACAGGTGGAGGCCAAGATTCCTCGGCGCGGCCGGGGCCGCGTTAGTGCTCGCGCTCGCTGGATGTTCGTCATCGAACACGAACCCGGACGCTGACGGAAGTCCCGCAGCGAGCGGAAGCTATCCGGTGACCGTGAGCACGGAATCCGGAGACGTGATCATCGAGTCGGCACCTGAACGGATCGTGACCTTGGGGAACCCGGCGTTCGAGAACGTAGTGGCGCTGGGATCGCACCCCGTGGCCGCGAGCGTGACCAACATCGACAAGCTTCCCTATCTGGCGGACTACGTGGGAAATGAGGCGCTCGACGAGTCCTTGGCTGACATCTATGCAGGACAAGTGAATTTCGAGCGGATGCTTGCGGTCGAACCGGATCTCATCATCGCGCCTGCCTGGCCGGTTTTCACCGAGCCCGCCACGTTGGAGCGGCTCCGAACGATCGCTCCCACTTTGATATTCGACATGCAGGACGCAGACAACGATTGGAGAGTCGGCGTTCAGCAGGTCGCGGATGCGTTGGGTAAATCCGAGCAGGGTGGCGAGTTGATCACCTCGGCAGTCGACGAATTTACGGGTGTGGCTGAGTCGAACCCAGGACTTGCGAAGCGGCCGTACTCATTCGGGCTCTACTACAAGGAGCAGATTTCGTTGGGATCGGGCGGAAACATACTGCGCCTCTTCGGAATGAAGCCGGCGGAGGACCAATCCGCGGCGGAATCGACGGGAACTCCGGTGACGTATTCGGGTGAGACCGCGGGTGACGTCGACGGTGAAGCCGTACTTCTGATGCCGTCACCACGGGATTCCATCGCGAACCTCGAACAATCGCCTTTCTGGGAGTCGAATCTGAAATCCCGCGTCGTATGGCTCAGTGATGCGCAGGGTGAGGCGATCAACAATGCGGGTGTACTTGGAAAGACGTGGCTGCCGGGAAACCTGGGTACCGCATTGGGACAGTTGGGTTAGTCGAGCGTGGACAGGGCGAGAGAATCCCGGTTACCTGCGGGCATGGTCATGACCGTTGCCTCGATTGCCGAGGTTGAACAGCGAACGGACGACACCGTTCGAGTTGTGTTGCAGTCGAGCGAGTTCGGAAACCTGAGCGTTCGTGGGGCGGCGCCGGTGTTCAAGTTGTTCGTGCCTCGGGAGCCGACGGACGAGATGATGCTCCCCACCTTGGGGTCGGACAAACTCGCGGTTCCCAGTTGGGAGGCCGACCCCCGGCGTCCGATCGGGCGTTCCTACACAGCAATCGATTTCAATCCTGGCGATCGAAGGATCACGTTCGATGTCATGGATCTTGGGAAGCCGGGTTGGTGGCTCAACCGGACGGGCGTAGGCAGTCGCGTTGGGGTGATCGGATTCAAACACGAACTCGTCCTTGTTCCGGGCGTCACTGACGTCGTTGCAGTCGGCGACAGATCTGCGCGCCCTGCTGTCGGATCCTTGACGAATCTCGCCGAACAAGTCCGAATACACAGTTTCACGGGTCCGTCAGGCGAGCACGGATTCCCTGATATCGAGTGGGTGGACATAGTCGATCGGACCAAGGCGCAGACAGAATCGACAATGTTGTGGATCGGCGGAGAGAAAAGCTGTGTCGCCCGCTTGCGCAACCAAGCGATCGAAAACGGCCTACCGCCGTCCCGGATTGTCGCATTGCCGTACTGGTCGGCGGGGCGAACGCGCGACGAGTTCGATCATGCTCTGTACCGGCTGTACCAACGCGCAGCTGCGGACGGAATCGACATTTCCGATCCGGTCGTTGCCGCCGACATCGAACTGCAGTGACGCATGCCCCGTCGCACGGAATTGGCAGGCTCACATCCACGAGAACGCCGGCAATGGCACGATGGTGGTGTGACTTCAACTCATCAGACCGCAACCGCAACGCTGCACACGAACCGCGGCGACATCAAGATCGCTCTGTTCGGCAACCATGCGCCGAAGACCGTCGAGAACTTCGTCGGCCTCGCCGACGGCTCGAAGGAGTACACCACCGCAAACGCCGCCGGCACCAAGACCGGCCCGTTCTACGACGGTGCCATCTTCCACCGCGTCATCGACGGCTTCATGATCCAGGGTGGCGACCCCACCGGAACCGGCACCGGCGGCCCGGGCTACAAGTTCGGTGACGAGTTCCACCCGGAACTGCAGTTCGACCGCTCCTACCTGCTGGCCATGGCCAACGCAGGCCCGGGAACCAACGGCTCGCAGTTCTTCATCACCACCGGCCCGACGCCGCACCTGAACCGTCGCCACACCATCTTCGGTGAGGTTCTCGACGACGATTCCAAGAAGGTTGTCGACGCTATCTCCTCCACCGCCGTCGATCGTGGCGATCGTCCGGTCGAGCCCGTCGTGATCAACAGCATCACCATCTCCTGAACAGGTAAAACAAGCAGATGACGAACCCCGGTTGGGGCGGCGGTGCGAGTGAGGGCATCCCGCCCCAACCGCGGTGCGTCCGCCATCCAGATCGACCCACCGCACTTTCCTGCAATCGTTGTGGACGTCCGGCATGCCCGGACTGTCTCCGCGAGGCGGCGGTGGGATACCAATGTGTTGACTGTGTAGCTGCCGGTCAGCGTGATGTCCGTCCCGTTCGGGGCGTCGCCGGAAACACCGTGAGCCCCACCCGTGCGGTCCCGGTCGTGACGTACACCTTGATGGGGCTCAACGTCCTGGCGTTCCTCGCCACCTTCGCACAGTCGCGAAGCATCATGAACAATCAGGTCGGCTCGTCGATCTTCGCGAACTGGGCACTCAATCCGGGGCTCGTCGCCAGCGGTGACTGGTTCCGGCTCGTCGGCTCCGGGTTCCTGCACTTCGGCATCTTGCACCTCGCGGTCAACATGTACGCCCTCTACATCCTCGGACGCGACACCGAAATCGTGATGGGCCGCTCGAGGTACATCGGCATCTACCTGGTTTCGCTTCTCGGCGGTTCCGCCTCGGTGATGGCATTCCAGCCGGTGTTCTCTTCGCTCACGGCCCTGTCCTGGACTGCTGGGGCGTCGGGAGCGATCTTCGGCATCATGGGCGCACAGGCAGTTCTTCTCCTGCGTTTGCGTCGAAGCCCGGTCCCGATCATCTCGGTGATCGCGATCAATGTGATCATCAGCATTTCGCTGCCCGGGATCTCGTTCTGGGGTCACGCGGGAGGTCTGGTGGCAGGTGCCGCGACGGCCGCTGCATTCCTGTACGCCCCGCAGTGGTTGGGCGCCGGTGAGAACCGCGTGAAAGCAGTGCGTATCGGCTGGATCGCTTTTGGTGCCGTCACCGTGGTGACAATCGGAGTCATCGTGCTCCGCGTCGTCCAACTGCGCGAACAGCTGGGAATCAACTAGCAAGAATCCTAGGGCCCAGCCGTTCTATGGCTCAGCCGCCGATGATGGACTCGCAGGCGAACGTGATCTCGAAGCTTGACGTCTCGGTCGGGTTGCCCTTGTCCCGGGCGCCGATTCCCTCGCCCGTCACAACGAAGGTATTGCCGTCCTGCTTGGCACTGGCAGATCCGCCGGGCAGTCCCGGTGCGTATCCGGCGGTGTACGGCAGACCGTTCGATCCACCCTCGCTTCCGGCGATTCCAGCAGTCTGAACCGTGCCGGATTCATCGACGATGGCCGAGACGGTCAACATGCCGTAGGTGGGATTTTCCGCGTCGAGCAGTGTCATAACTGTCGTGCCGCCGTCCTTTGCGCACTTCGTCTCGAATTTGGCGTCGAGAGTCTTCCCGCCGACGGTGGCCGAGGATGTAGCGGACGAGGCGCCGGCAGCGCTCTTGTCGGAGTTGGTCTTGTCGGAGTCGCTGCCGCAGGCGGAGGCGAATAGGGCGACCGCCGCGATGGTGGCAGCGAGTGCGGTGGAGGACCGGCGGGTCATCGTGGTCCGAACCAACTTCGTCATGTTCTGTCCTTCAAGTCATGCGGTGCGTCCGCACTTGCTCTGGCTGTTTCGGCGACAACACTAGCCAGTGACTTGGTGCTCGTAGCTTTAAACCCCCAGCTCAGACGGGTTTGCCGCCTTCGACTGTTCAGGGACGTTCGTCGGGCTGCCCGGGATCATCTGCCGGATCTTTGGGAGCAATCGCACATGCAGAGACGGCTTCTGTAGAGATTGTCCACATAGGTTGGGCTCAGTCGTGCTTCTACTGTGGCTTGAGTCACTTCGTAGATAGCAACGCTGACCTTTTCCGAGGAGTACCCCTGCCATGACCTCCACCGATAGCACCACCACTGACGGTGGGGTTGCGCCGAGCGAGATCGAATCTCGCGTGGTGAAGAAGGTAGCGCGACGACTGATCCCCTTTTTGATCCTGCTCTATTTCGTGAACTATCTGGATCGTACGAACATCGCCTTCGCGAAGCTCACCATGAGCGCCGACCTCGGGATGACCGAGACGATGTTCGGCCTTGCGTCCGGTCTCTTCTTTGTCGGCTACCTGCTGTTCGAGGTGCCGAGCAACCTGGCCCTGCACCGCTTCGGCGCCCGGCTGTGGATCGCGCGGATCATGCTCACCTGGGGCATCCTTGCCGCTGCGCTGGCATTCGTGCCTAACGTGGGCAGCCTCTATTTCCTCCGCATTCTGCTGGGCATCGCCGAGGCCGGCTTCTTCCCCGGAGTTCTTCTCTACCTGACCTTCTGGTTCCCGAAGAAGTACCGCGTACGCCTGATGGGCTTGTTCCTGCTGACACTTCCGCTCTCGTCGGCGCTCGGTGCCCCGCTCTCGGCCGCCATCATCCAGTACGGCGACGGACTGTTCGGCCTCGCCGGATGGCGCGTGATGTACCTGATCGAGGGTCTGCCCGCCGTGATCTTGGCTTTTGTCGTCTGGCTCTACCTCACCGATCGTCCCGCCGACGCAAAGTGGTTGACCCTCGAGGAGCGCACCTGGCTGATGAAGTCGATGGCCGACGAGGAGAAAGAACTCGGCGACGCCGGTCACCAGTCGGCCGGTAAGACCCTGCGCGATCCCCGCGTCATCGGTTTCGGTCTGGTCTACTTCGGAATCACATACGGGCTCTACGCTTTGAGCTTCTTCCTGCCCAGCATCGTCGCGGGATTCAAGCAGACGTTCGACACCGATTTCTCGCTCGTCGAGACAGGCCTGATCGTGGCCGTCCCCTACGCGATCGGCGCTGTCGCGATGGTGCTGTGGAGCCGCCATTCCGACAAGACCGGTGAACGAATGTGGCACGTTGCAGCCCCGACGCTCCTGGGCGCGGTATCCATTCCGATTGCGCTGTATCTGGATTCACCGTTCACCGTCATGATCGCGGTCTCGCTCACCGCCGTCGGCGTGCTCTGTGCGCTCCCCGTCTTCTGGTACCTGCCCACCACGTTCCTGACGGGTGCCAGCGCGGCCGCGGGCATCGCCATGATCAACTCGATCGGCAACGCGTCGGGCTTCGGTGCTCCGTACATCACCGGCTGGCTCACCGATGTGACCGGAAATGCCAAGGCAGGACTGTGGGTGGTGGGCGCCGTGATGCTCTGTGCCGCAATCCTTGTGGTGGTGCTGGCAAAGCGATCGAGCAAGCCCGCTCAGATCTGACCGAGTTTCCCCGCACTGGCACGCAGCCGGATCAGGAGCGCAAGATCGAGCGCCTGGTCCGGCTGACGCCACTGTGTACCGATCAACCTGTCGATCGACTCGAGCCGTTGGTACAGAGTGTTGGCGTGAATCGCGAGCGTGGCGGCGGTCGCGGAGTGCTTGCAATTGTGTGACAGGTACGACGCGAGGGTGTCCAATAGCGGAACGCCGCGTCGCTGCTCCTCCTCGAGGAGAGGGCCGAGGGACCGCTGCGTCAGCGATTCGAGTTCTTCGCGGCCGGTGCGGCTGAGGAGAATTCGGTAAATGCCGAGTGAACTTGCCGGCTCCACGTGGGAGGCCCGCCCGAGAGTCTCGAGGACGTCGACGGTGTGCTGCGCCTCGACATAGGCTCGCGCCAGAGCTTCCGCTCCCACCGCGGGATCGGCGATTCCGACGGTCGGGTTCTCCGCCGGCTGAACCCACGCCGCCGCAACTGCTGCCGGTGACATTCCGGGAATCAGTGCGATGACTCGTGAACCATGTTCGGCAACAACGGTTCCCGAGGGGAATGCAATTTCCTCGATACTGCGACGCGCACGGTCGACGGCGTCGGCCGGGCGGGCCACCACGACGGTGTACGAGCGGTCAGGATTGAGCCCGGCCAGGCGGAACTGACCGGTGACCTCGGCCGGCGTCGGCGCAGGCCTGGTGATCAGATCGACCAGAAATGCGTCGCGTGCCCGACGGGTAGCTTCCCTGGCCGCCCGTTCGCCTACCAGCGCAAGCGCAATGGCCGGGGCTGACCTTTCGAGTGCCAATCTCATGGCGGCGGTGGGTTCCTGGCGCGAGAATAGGAACAGAACTCCGAGTTGGTCACCGGCACTGCGTACTTCGGTGGCGAACAGGAACTGCTCACCGACGGTGAGCGTCACCTCCTGCTCGCGTCGGTCAGCGGCAAAGATGTCGAAGACCCGATGCACGCTCTCGCTCACCCGTTGCAGTCCCGGCGGAATCTCGGATGTTCCGGTCACGAAGAACACCGGCGAACCCGTCGACGCCGAGGTTTCCTCCACGAGTTCACGGACTCCACCGCCGCGCAGGACAACTTGTGTGAGCGATCGGTCCCAGGTCAGCGTCTGTTCGAGAAGTGCTGTGCGCTTGGCAAGTTCGGTGTTCGCTGCATTCACTTCTGCAACCGTCGCGCGATAGCGTTCGAGAGAGCGGGCATTCTCGATGGCTACCGAGGCATGAGCTGCGAGGGCGGACAGCAACGCAACTTCCTCGTTGCCGAATCGACGCTCCTGACGCTTGCACGCGCAGAGGGCACCCAGGATCTTGCCGTTCAAAGTCAGCGGAACGGCCAACAGGCCGCGCATGTTCTCGGCCCGTGCTGCGTCGTCGGCCGGTCCGATGTGTGCAAACGAGGGATCGTTTCGGTAGTCGGGAGACCAAGCAGGAGAAGAGTTCTCGACCACGCGACCGATCAGACCTTCGCGGAAGGGAACCGTGAGGCCGAGCAGTTGGGAGGTGTACGCCCCGCTGGTCACCTCGATGATCAAGATGTCGTCGTGAATGAGAGCAAGGTACGAAAGGTCGACGCCGAGTAGTCGTTTGGCCTGATCCACGATCTCCTGCAGGAGGGCGTGGTGATCGTGCATCGTGGTCAGCAGCGACGCGATGTCGTTGAGTGCCCCGAGTTCGGTGGCGCGCTGTCGGCGCTGAGCCAGGAGACTTCGTAGTTGAAGTGCCGATCGGGCTTCTCGCTCGATCTCGGCGGCGACCTCGGGGCCTGACCCAGCGGCCAACTGATCGCGGTGTTCGATCAGTTCCTCGGTGGATGCCTCGGCCAGGAGAAGCTGTAGCCAGTTCTCGTGCATCCGCGCTCCCTTGTTAGACCACTGGTGACTATGGAGAGAATGTCCATACAGTTTCCGGTTTCTCGGAGTAAATCTACATGGGGCGGTGTAGCCGCCGTCACTATCGTGGAGACATGACACTCCTCGAGGCGCTCGGCTCGCAGATCGATGCGGATCGACTGATCACCGACCCCGACATCATGGCGAGCTACATCCACGACGACGCCGAGTGGGCTCCGTACGAGATGCCGGTCGCAGTGGTCCGACCGCGCACAGCCGAGCAGGTACAGACAGTTGTGCAGGCGTGCATCGCCCACGGTGCGCCCGTCGTCACGCGCGGCGCCGGCACCGGTCTGTCGGGTGGAGCCAACGCAGTCGCCGGCGGCGTCGTGATCGCCTTCGACGCGATGAACGCCATCAAGGAGATCAACACCCTCGAGCGTTTGGCCGTGGTCGAACCCGGAGTGGTCAACGATCACCTCCGCGACGCCTGCGCCGAGCACGGCCTCTGGTATCCACCCGATCCGGCGAGCGCACCCTGGTCGACGATCGGCGGCAACGTCGCGACCAATGCCGGCGGCCTGTGTTGCGTCAAGTACGGCGTCACCAAGGACTACGTACTGGGCATGCAGGTGGTCACCGGAACCGGTGAGCTGGTTCGACTCGGGCGTCGAACTGCCAAGGGAGTGGCTGGGTTTGATCTCTCGGCGCTCATGGTCGGCTCCGAAGGCACTCTCGGGGTGATCACCGAGGTGACCGTCAAGCTTCGTCCTCAGCGCGATCTCGAACGCACCATCGTCGGATACTTCGACTCCATCGTTGCTGCGGGCAAGGCCGTCGAAGCCGTCGCCGCAGACGGTCTCACGCCGTCGGCCCTCGAGTTGATCGATCGGCAGTGCCTGCTTGCCGTCGATGCCTGGAAGAACATGGGCCTCTCGGCCGATGCCGAGGTGGTCCTGCTCGGCCGAATCGACACACCTGGCGAGATCGGCGACGCCGAAGCCGAGCGAATGTTGGCCTGTTTCAACCGTTCCGGGGCTACCTGGAGCGCCAGATCCACGGACCAGGAGGAAGCCGACGCCTTGTTCTCCGCCCGGCGTCTGGCATACCCCGCCCTCGAGCGGCTCGGCCCGGTGCTCACCGAGGACATCTGTGTCCCCAAGGCGGCGGTTCCGGAGATGTTGGCGCGCATCGAGGCCATCTCGGCCCGGCACGACACGCACATCGCGAACATCGCGCACGCGGGTGACGGCAACCTGCACCCGCTGCTGATCACGCCACACGACGACGAAGCGGCGCGGAGGCGTGCTCAGGCGGCTTTTGCCGAGATCATCGACAATGCCCTCGAGTTGGGCGGAACCGTCACCGGTGAACACGGCGTCGGCCTACTGAAGATGGGCGGCTTGGCGCAAGAACTGTCACCGGCCGTCGTCGCGATGCATCACGCGATCAAGGGTGCACTCGACCCCCACGGAATCATGAACCCGGGCAAGGTGATCTGAAAGGCTGGCTCCGTAACCGAATCGGTTTCCGGAGTTACGCCGTCGAAATGACGAGTTCCTACGCTCGAGTTGAACCGTTTGGCCAACTCGACGTATGGAGTGATGAATGTTCTCTTCCGATTTGACGCTGGCAAGTGTTGTTCCGCGGCGCGTGGAGACGGTCGAGGCCGTCCGGGCGGCAATCGCTCTCGACGGGGCCGCGGTCTTCGGTGGCCTGCACACCGAGGAAGATGCCATTGCCTTCGCGTCGAAGTTGCTCGGTGAGAAGTGCATTCGCGTCGGCCGCCAGTTCGAGGCGAGTGCCAAGAGTCAGGATGCCGAAGCCGCTGTCGTCGACACGCAACCAGTGGACGAACGCGGCCGCAAGCGCTCGTTCGGTATCTCCGGCGAGCGGATGACCGCCCACAACGACGGTTTCGCGTTCGGCGATTACGCTCCCGATTACCTGTTTCTGTGGTGCAAGCGCCCGGCGTACCCGAGTGGCGGCGACTCGTTTCTCATCGACGCGGTCAAACTGACCCAATTGCTCGCCTTCGATCCCGCAACAGCGGAGCTGGCCGAATTCTGTTGGAGCACAGACATCGACCATTCGGAACCGAACTTCCCGCAGAACACATTCGCGCCGATCGCCCGGACGGTGCCGAGTGGACGCAACCAGGTTCGGTATCACCCATATCTCGCGCCGATCGCCGGCGAATCGGAAGAAGCGCAGTGGCCGCTGGTGAAGCAGTGGAGTGAGGCCGTGATTCACGTGCGAGACAGCGGGCCGATGTTCCGCGCCGAAGCCGGCGAGATGATCTGCATCGACAACTACCGGGTGCTTCACGGCCGCGACGGGTACACCGACCCCGGCCGTGAGCTGTACTCGATCTGGGGATGGTCGAGCGACGCAGTCGCGGTGCCGCAGCAGGCTCTCGACATCGTGCAGCCGGACCTCGCGGCACTGGCCATGTAACCAGCGCTTATTTTTCGGGCGGCACCAAACCGTGAACGGCGAGCACGTCCAGGACGTTCTCAGGCGACGTGCCGAGATCCCAGCGTCCGAAGATCAACAGCTTCTCGGTGTCGGTGGGACGGTCGACGATGTCGATCTCGAGCATCGGGACGCGTCGACCCAGACGCGGGTAGCGGACGAGACGGACCCGGTCGATCTGTTCGCGGGTGAACTCGTGGCGGGCGCGCAGTCGCTGCACCGCGATCGACTTGGTTCCCGCGTCTTCGATCACAGCCAGGCGGGGACGCTGACGCAGGGCGAGTCCGCCCATCACGAACAGCCCGATCACCGCGAGGGCGAGCAGGAAGCGCCCGGCAGGTTCCGTGGGCGCGATTATCGAGGCGATCGCGAGGGCAATTCCGCCGCCGAACATCGCGTAGACAACACCCATCGGAGTGGCCCACGAGATCACCTCCGTGACGTTGTCACGAGGCTGTGGATGAAATTCATCCTCGAGCATGTGGATAACTTCCTAGGTTGTCCACAGGAGTTATCCACAATGGGGATGAATGACACCCATGTAATTGAATGACGGTCACGATCCGGGTCGAATCAGATACTCGCTGGTCAGCGCCATCTCATGGTCATGACAAGGCCGACAACCATGAAACCGAAGCCGACGAGGAAGTTATAGTTTCCCAAGTCGTTCATCCACGTGATCGAATCCGCGGCCAAGTAGTACACAATCAGCCACGCCAGGCCGACAAGCATGAATCCGAGCATCACCGAGACGTACAACGTGCTCGACGGACCCATCTTCACCTTCACCGGAGTGCGGTTTGCCGGGTTGACTGTGTAGTCGTTCTTCTTACGGACCTTCGACTTGGGCATGACGTCCTCGCTCTACGGTGTGACCTGCATGTGTTACCTACACGCTAACGTAGCTGTGTCCAGTTGGTCACCGGCCGACCTGCACAATCCGGGAGGAGCCACGTGTCTTCGGGTGAATCTTCACGAACCGTCTGGCACATCGGTGTACTTGCCGTCTGCCTGGTAGCCGGTCTGATGGTCGCCACGGCGCAACGATCCGCCGAGGAGAACCAGCTCCAGGTCACCGAAAGCACCAGGCTCTCCGATCTGGTTCGCAGCGCCCAGGCCAATGCCGAAAAAGTCTCGGCCGACCGGGACGAACTTGCCGCCCAGCTCGATTCGCTGCAGCAAGACGCCGCTCGGTCCGACGCCGGAGTGGCCGCCGCGCTCGGTGACATCAAGAACATCTCCGCCGACGCGGGACTGACGGAGATGACCGGCCCGGGTGTTGTCGTCACGATGACGGACGCTCCGCGCAACGCCGACGGCAAGTATCCGGTCGACGCCACCCCGGACGACCTCGTCGTGCATCAGCAGGACGTTCAGAGCGTCCTGAACGCACTGTGGGCCGGCGGGGCCGAAGCGGTGGGCATGCAGGACCAACGGATCATCAGTACGTCGGCGCCGCGGTGCATCGGAAACACTCTTCTTCTTCACGGACGTACCTACAGCCCGCCGTACGTGATGAGCGCCATCGGTGACGTTGCGCGCCTCGAGGCGGCCCTCGCTGCCGAACCGGGCATTCGGATCTACAAGCAGTACGCGACCCGCTTCGGCCTCGGGTACACGCAGGCAACGCCGTCGCAGATCACGGTCCCCGCCTATACCGGCGGATAGCACGGGCGTTTACCCTGCTCTCATGAGGATTCTCGTCGTCGACAACTACGACAGCTTTGTGTTCAACCTGGTGCAGTACCTCGGCCAGCTCGGAACCGAAGCCGTGGTCTGGCGCAACGACGATCCACAACTGACGGCAGACCTCGAGGGTGCAGTAGCGCAGTTCGACGGCATTCTCCTGAGCCCGGGCCCCGGAACTCCGCAGCGCGCGGGAGCGACGATGGATCTGGTGAAGGTCTGCGCCGACACAAAGACCCCGCTGCTTGGCGTCTGCCTCGGACATCAGGCGATCGGTGCGGCTTTCGGCGGAACCGTCGACCGCGCGCCCGAACTGCTTCACGGCAAGACGAGTCTGGTTCACCACAAGGACGTCGGCGTCCTGGCCGGACTGCCCGATCCGTTCACCGCTACCCGCTACCACTCGCTGACGGTTCTCGAGGACACCATTCCCGAGGAACTCGAGGTGACCGCCCACACCGAGAGCGGCGTCGTGATGGCGATGCGCCACCGCGAACTGCCGATTCACGGCGTCCAGTTCCACCCCGAGTCCGTACTCACCCAGGGTGGACACCGGATGCTCGCGAACTGGCTCGCAGTCTGCGGTGAGGCGCCTCCGGAAGGACTCGTCGCAGCCCTCGAGGCCGAGGTCGCGTCGGCGCTCGGTGGCGCATTACCCGCAATTCTCTGACACCTGTCCACAAAAAAGTGCCTCCCGGAAATCTCCGGGAGGCACTTTTTCACTTTGCTAGCGGCCGGGGATTCCGAGCGCTCCGACGCTGACGGTGATGACCGCGTCCTTGGAGATCTCCGAGCCCGGAGGCTGGGTCTGCGAGACGATCTTGCCCACCATTTCCGGGGTGAGCGTCGTGCTCTGGTTCTGCACCAGCTGCGAAGCGGTTCCCGCCCAACCGGCTGCGCGAAGCGTGCTCAACGCCTCCGACACCGTCTTGTTGGTCAGATCAGGCATCGCGACCTGGTTGCCGTTGGACACTCGTAGCGTCACGGTCGAACCCTTGGTGGCCGAAGTACCGCCGGTCGGGTCGGTCGAAACAACCTGTCCCTTGGGCAGTCCCGAATCGATCTCCGTGATCTGGACGACGAACCCGGCACCTTCGATGTTGGGCCTCGCCACCTCTTCACGCTGACCGGTGACATCCGGGACACGAACCTGCTCCGGTCCGGTGCCGACGGTGATCGAGACCGCGGAATCGAGAACAACCGACACTCCGACGGCCGGGTCCTGATTGACGATCTTGTCGACCTCGGCGACGGTCGATGCCGCCTTGCCGATGGTCGGATCAAGTCGGAGTCCGACGGAGTTGAGCTTCTTCTCCGCGTCGTCCTGGCTCAGCCCGGTCAGGCGTGGGATCGCGACCTGCTCGGGTCCGGTGGACACGTCGATGGTGACGGTGCTGCCCTTCTCGATACGCACCCCGGCAACCGGACGCGTCGTGATGACGTTTCCGGCGGCGATCACCTTGTCCGTCTTCTGCTGACGCTCCACCTGGAATCCGGCGTTGGTCAGCGTCGCCTCGGCGACGTCGGCGGGCTGGTTGGTCAGGTCACCCGGAACGGTCACCATCTCGACCTTCGGCGAGTTCACCCGAATGAGGAAGAACGTCACCAGACCGATCACCAGAAGCGCCGCGATGCCCATCAGGGCGTAGCGTCCGCCCTTCTTCTTGGCAGGCGGCTCGGCGGCGCGAGTTGTCCTCGCAGGAACCGGCTCGACCGGATCGGGAGCGGTGCGGTAGTTCCCGGTGTCGGAGCCGACGGCGCCGAGGATGGTGGTGCGGTCCTCGTCGTTCATCACCATCGGCGCACTCGGACGCTGACCGCCCAGGACACGCACCAAGTCGCTGCGCATGTCGCCGGCGCTCTGGTAGCGGTTGGCCGGGTTCTTGCTCATTGCCTTGAGAATGATCGAATCCAGCTCGCGCGGAATGTCGGGATTGATCTCCGACGGCGTCTGCGGATCTTCACGAACATGCTGGTACGCCACGGCGACCGGTGAATCACCCTTGAAGGGCGGCTCGCCCGTCAGAATCTCGAACAGCACGCAACCGAGTGAGTAGACGTCCGAACGCGCGTCCACCTGCTCACCTCGCGCCTGCTCCGGCGAGAGGTACTGAGCGGTGCCGATCACGGCGGCCGTCTGCGTCATCGGGCTCGACGCGTCGGAAATGGCACGGGCGATACCGAAGTCCATCACCTTCACGGCGCCGGCACGGTTGATCATGATGTTGGCGGGCTTGACGTCGCGGTGCACGATGCCGTTGCGGTGGCTGAAGTCCAAAGCCGCACAGACGTCCGCGATCACTTCCATCGCCTTGCGCGGAGCCATCGGCCCGGTGCTGCGCACGATGTCACGCAACGTGTCGCCGTCGACGTACTCCATGACGATGTACGGCAGCGGCCCGGCGTCGGTCTCGGCTTCACCGGTGTCGTAGACGGCCACGATCGCCGGATGGTTCAGCGCGGCAGCGTTCTGCGCCTCACGACGGAACCGCAAGTAGAACGTGGGATCGCGCGCGAGGTCTGCACGCAGCACCTTGATCGCGACGTCGCGGCTGAGTCGGAGGTCGCGCGCCAGGTGAACCTCGGACATTCCGCCGAAGCCGAGAATCTCACCCAGCTCGTAGCGGGAGGAGAGATTGCGGGGTGTCGTCATTGGTCTTGTCCTAGCGGTTCTTCAGCGTCTCCGGGATCCGCCAACGGCTCAGTGGTCGTTGTGGTCGTCGTTGTCGTCGTGGTGGTGGTTGTGGTCGTCGGAGTTGTTGTTGTCGTGGTCGGCGTTGTCGTGGTGGTTGTCGGCTCGGTCGTGGTTGTCGTCGGCCGAGTCGTCGTTGTTGTCGGCTCGGTGGTCGTCGTCGTCGGCCGAGTCGTCGTCGTGGTGGGCTTGGTCGTCGTGGTGGTCGGCAACGTCGTGGACGTGACGACGGGCGGCGTCGGGTCGCTGGGACCATCGGTCGCGATCCAGACTCCGCCGATGATCAACGCCAACAAGATCAATCCGCCGCCGGCCCATGCCACGGCCTTCTGCCCACTGGTCATTCCGCCGGCTGCCGCGTCGTCCGCAACAGCTGCGCCCGTCACCGGGCCCGCGTACGTCGGCGGCATGACCTGCGTGGCACCAGTTGCCGGCAACGCGCTTGCGGCACCGGTGGCGAGCAGACCGGGCGGCGGTGGACGCCTCCCTGCCCGAACGGCTGCAACGGCGTCGGCGAACTCACCGCCACTGGCGTAGCGGCCGGCCGGATCCTTGGTCAACGTGATGTCGATGAGCTCGCGGATGTTCGGCGGCAGGTCGGCCGGCATCGGAGCCGGGGTTTCCTGCACGTGCTTCATCGCGACGGTGAGCGCGCCGTCACCGGTGAACGGGCGTCGACCCGAAAGTGCTTCGTATCCGACGATTCCCAGCGAGTACACGTCACTCGCCGCGGTCGCGTCCTGACCGAGAGCCTGCTCGGGCGCGATGTACTGGGCGGTGCCCATCACCATTCCCGTACGCGTGACGGGCGAGTTCTCGACGGCCTTGGCGATGCCGAAGTCCGTGATCTTCACCTGGCCCGTCGGCGTGATTAGGATGTTGCCGGGCTTCACGTCGCGGTGCACGACACCGGCGTCATGTGCGACCTGCAGGGCGCGGCCGGTCTGCTCGAGCATGTCGAGGGCATGCGGAACCGCCAGGCGGCCGACGCGCGCCAGGACGGCGTTGAGCGGTTCACCGTTGACGAGTTCCATCACCAGGTACGCCGTGGAATCGCCCGAGCTGTCGCGGGTCTCGCCGTAGTCGTAGATTCCGGCGATACCGGGATGGTTGAGCTGCGCGGTGGTGCGGGCCTCGAAGCGGAAGCGCTCCAAGAACTCCGGATCGGAAGAGAACTCGGACTTGAGTACCTTGACGGCGACGCGACGGTTGAGCCGGGAGTCGGTGGCTTCCCACACCTGACCCATCCCACCGGTGGCGATGAGACGGATCAATCGGTAACGATCGGCGATCAAAGCGCCGTTGTTCAACGCCACGGTTCAGCCCCCTTGGATTCCGGCTGCGATGACTGCACGACCGATCGGCGCAGCAACCGAGCCACCGGTAGCGGCAAGTCCGCGGTCACCACCGTTCTCGACTATGACGGCCACGGCGACCGTCGGATTCTGCGCCGGTGCAAAAGCGATGTACCAGGCGTGCGGCGGAGTTTCCCGCGGGTTCACGCCGTGCTCGGCGGTACCGGTCTTGGACGCGATCTGAACGCCGGGAATCTTGCCGTCGCCGCCGGTGAAGTTCTCCGAGCCGATCATCAGATCGGTCAGCGTTGCCGCAACTGCCGGCGAGATCGCCTGACCCATCGACACCGGCGACGGTGTACTGAGATCGGTCAGATCCGGTGCCTGCAACTGGGAGATCAGGTTGGGCTGCATCCGCACTCCACCGTTGGCGACGGTCGCGGCGATCACTGCGTTCTCGAGCGGGGTCACCGCGACGTCACGCTGGCCGATGCTGGTCTGGCCGAGAGCCGCGTCGTCGGAGATGTCGCCGACCGTGCTGTCTGCAACCGGCAGCGGGATCGCGGGAGTGTTGGGTCCGATGCCGAAAGCGCTGGCCTCGTCCTTGATGGCGTCCGCGCCGTCCTTGATGCCCAGTTCGACGAAAGCCGTGTTACACGAGCGCGCAAACGCGTCGCGCAACGACGCCGTCGGGTTGGGGCCGCACGTGCTGCCGTTGTAGTTCTCGAGGGTCGTGTTGGTGCCGGGCAGCGTGATCTGCGGCGCCGCGGTCAGCTGGTCGTCCGGGGTCGCACCGTTGCCAAGAGCTGCGGCCGTGGTGAGCACCTTGAAGGTCGAGCCGGGCGGGTAGGTCTGCGAGATAGCGCGGTTGACCAACGGATCGTTGGGATCGGCATTGAGCTCGTCCCACGCCTTGGTGGTTTCGGCGCCGTCGTGGCTGGCAAGCAGGTTCGGGTCGTAGCTCGGGGTGCTGACCATCGTCAGGATGCGTCCGGTGCTCGGCTCGATGGCGACGACGGAACCGGTGTAGCCCTTGCTGGTCAACTGGTCGTAGGCCACCTGCTGCATGGCCGGATTGAGCGTCGTGACGACGTTGCCGCCGCGCGGATCGCGTCCGGACACCAGGTCGAAGAAGCGCTGACTGAACAACCGGTTGTCCGAGCCGTTCAGAATCGGATCCTCGGTGCGCTCGAGGCCGGCGCTGCCGTACTGCATCGAGTAGAAGCCCGTGACCGGTGCGTACGGGTACGGATTCGGATACTCGCGCAGGTACTTGTACCGGTCGTCGGTGGCGCGGGAGGCGGCAAGCACCTGACCGGAAGCCGAGATCTGACCTCGCTGGCGTGAGTACTCGTCGAGCAGCACCCGCGAGTTGCGCGGGTCGGCTCGCAGGTCGTCAGCTTTGATGACCTGTACGTACGTGGCGTTGGCGAGGAGCGCGACGACCATCACCATGACGGCCATCGCGACGCGGCGCAGTGGAGTGTTCATACGCGCGGCATCATCTCGGTATTGGCGTCAGCGATTGGGGGCGGACCTTTCTTCTTCGTCACTACCGGCGCACGAGCCGCGTCCGAGATCCGGACGAGGATGGCCAGCAGTAGGTAGTTCGCGAGCAGCGACGAGCCGCCGTACGACATGAACGGTGTAGTCAGACCCGTCAGCGGGATCAGCTTGGTGACGCCGCCGACGACGACAAAGATCTGGATCGCGATGGTGAACGACAGACCGGCGGCCAGCAGTTTGCCGAAGCTGTCGCGCACTGCCAACGCCGTACGCAGGCCGCGCACGATGAGAAGCAGGAACAGCATCAGCACAGCGGCCAGGCCGATCAAACCGAGCTCTTCGCCGATGGTCGCGATGATGAAGTCCGTCTTCGCGAACGGCACCTGGTTGGGGCGGCCGCTGCCCAGACCTGTTCCGGCGATACCACCGGTGGCCAGGCCGAACAGCGATTGCGAGATCTGATAACCGGTGTTGGCGTAGTCGCCGAGCGGGTCCAGCCAGGTGTCGACGCGCACGCGCACGTGTCCGAACATCTTGTAGGCGAAGAAGAATCCGATGGCGAGCAGTCCGCCGCCGATCACCAGCCAGCCCACACGTTCGGTCGCGATGTAGAGCATCACCAGCACGGTGCTGAAGAGCAGCAACGACGTACCGAGGTCGGTTTCGAAGACGAGCACGCCCACTGAGACGATCCAGGCGAGCAGGATCGGACCGAGGTCGCGGGCACGCGGAAAGTCCATGCCCAGGAAGTGTTTACCGGCCGAGGTGAACAGGTCGCGCTTGGCGACGAGCACCGACGCGAAGAAGATGATGAGCAGGATCTTCGCGAACTCACCTGGCTGAATGCTGAATCCAGGCAGGCGAATCCAGATTTTTGCGCCGTTCACGCTCGAGAACTTCGCCGGCAGGATCGCGGGAATCGCCAGGAACACCAGGCCTGCGAGGCCGAGTGTGTAGCTGAACCGCGCCATCAGGCGGTAGTCCTTCAAGAACACGAGCAGCAACACGAAACCGGTGATCGCCAGTGCAGTCCACATGACCTGCTGGTTCGCATCCGGTGACGGTGCTTCGACGCCGTTGTAGAGCGCTGTCTGTTCGTCGGCGAGGTCGAGTCGGTGGATGAGCACCAACCCGAGGCCGTTGAGCAGGGCGACGATCGGCAGCAGCAGCGGATCGGCGTACGGCGCATACCGCCGAATTGCCAAGTGCGCGATCAGGAACAAGCCCGTGTACGCGAGCGCGTACTTGGCCAGATCGAGAGTGATCTTCTGTTCCTGGCTCGCCTCGACGAGCAGAAGCGAGACCGTCGTGATGATGACGGCAAAGCCCAGGAGCAGCAGCTCCACGTTTCGGCGGGTCGACTGGACCGGCGCCGGGGCAAAACCTCCGGGCGGACTCGGAAAAGCCGTCCCCGCAGCTGCGTTGGACGACATCAGTTGACCGTCCTGCAAGTCTGACCGGGAATGTCGGTCGGCGTAGGCGTAGTCGTGGGTGCTGCCTTCGTCGGCGTGGCCGGCTCAGCGGGCGGCGCAGGAGCCGGAGTGGTCTCCGGTGCAGGCGGGGGAGTGGGCGCTGCTGTCGTTGTCGGAACCGGCTCACAACGAGGAAGCAGATCGCCGCCGATGAGTCGGATCATCTGGCTCTGCGCATCTTCACGCTTGCCGGACGGCAGCCCGGCGCGCACCTGCTCCTGCGCCGACGGCTGCAGATCGGTGACCTCGAGGATGTTGCAGTTGCTGGGAATCGCGTCGGGGGAGACGAGAGTGAGGACGTCGTCGTCGCCGACGCAACCCACCAGATCCGCGTCTTGCAGCGAGTAACCGAGCACCGAACCGGGGATTCCGCGCAGCACCGTCACGCGGCCGTTGTCTTCGCCGACGTAGTAGTTGTTGCGGATGACGGCGCGGCCGATCACGGCGCCGACGCCGACCAGCGCGATCAGCACCACGGCGAGGACCACCCACCACAACCGGTTCCGCTTCTTCTTCGGTTCCGGTTCGGGTTGGGAGACAACTCGCTTGGGCGTCGCGCGCGGCGGACGCATGGCAGCGGCGCGGCCGGCAGCGGTGTTGGGGGGAGGGGCGTCCTCTTCCTCTTCCGTCGACGCGGCGCCCGCGACGATGGGATGCGACTGGCCGTAGTCGAGGTCGATGACATCGGCGACGACGACGGTGACGTTGTCGGGACCGCCGCTGCGCAGCGCCAATTCGATGAGACGGTCGGCGCACTGCTCCTGCGAGCCCTCGCGCATCGTGTTCTCGATGGTCTCGTCGCTGACCACGTCGGAGAGGCCGTCGGAGCAGAGCAGGTAACGATCGCCGGCGCGGGCTTCGCGCACGGTGAGCGTCGGCTCGATCTCGTTGCCGGTCAGCGCCCGCATGATCAGGGATCGCTGCGGGTGCGTGTGTGCCTGTTCGGCGGTGATCCGGCCCTCGTCGACCAGCGACTGAACGAACGTGTCGTCACGGGTGATCTGCGTCAGGTGGTCGTCGCGCAGCAGGTAGGCGCGCGAGTCGCCGATGTGCACGAGGCCGAGCTTGCTGCCCGAGAAGAGGATCGCGGTGAGCGTGGTGCCCATGCCGTCGAGTTCGGGTTCTTCCTCGACGTGATCGGCGATGGAATCGTTGCCCTCGCGGGTGGCTGCCTCGAGCTTGCCGAGCAGATCCTCGCCGGGCTCGTCGTCGTCGAGATGCGCCAGGGCGGCAATCATCAACTGCGACGCGACCTCACCGGCCGCGTGTCCGCCCATGCCGTCGGCCAAAGCCAACAGGCGTGCACCGGCGTACACGGAATCTTCGTTGTTGGAGCGCACGAGACCGCGGTCGCTGCGCGCCGCGTAGCGGAGAACAAGGGTCACGGGCGTAGCTCGATTACCGTCTTGCCGACGCGAACCGGGGTGCCCAGCGGGACGCGCACCGCAGTGGTGACCTTGGCGCGGTCCAGATAGGTGCCGTTGGTCGAACCGAGATCCTCGACGTACCAGTCGGCGCCGCGCTGCGAGAGCCGCGCATGGCGCGTCGACGCGTAATCGTCGGTGAGAACGAGCGTCGAATCATCGGCGCGGCCGATCATGACGGGCTGAGAACCCAGGGTGATGCGGGTACCGGCGAGGGCGCCCTGCGTGACCACCAGGTACCGAGGCACCTTCGCCTTGCCCAGCGAGGGCAGGACCTTTCCGGCGCGGGTGTACCGCGGCGGAACCCTGACCCCGGAGCCGGCATAGATGTCGGAGCGGAGAGTGCGGAGGACTGCCCAGACGAACAGCCACAGTAGGAGCAGGAAGCCCGCCCGTGTGAGTTGCAGAATCAGGCCCTGCACGGCTGTCCACCTCCTTCTATGGCTCGAGCCCCGCCGCAGCGGGGTTCGAGCATTGTCGACTGGCAGCATCATAGGGGGCTCTGGGCCCCGAAGATCACGATACTGACAGCCGCGTGACGGCGGCGCGCCGACGGACCGCCGAATGTTCGATTGTTATCGGAAAAATCCTGGCGTCCGTTTCTCAGCTCAGAGAATACGAACCAGAATCTCCGAGTGACCTGCACGAATGATGTCGCCGTCTGCCAGCTGCCAGTCTTGGACCGGTGCGCCGTTGACGGTGGTGCCGTTCGTGGATCCCAAATCGGACAGCATCGCGGTGCGGCCGTCCCAACGGATGTCGATGTGGCGACGTGAGACGCCCGTGTCCGGGAGGCGGAACTGAGCTTCCTGGCCGCGGCCGATGACATTACTGCCGTCGCGAAGCTGGAAGTGGCGTCCGCTGCCGTCCTCGAGCTGCAGGGTTGCCGTCAGGCTCTGGGCCGTCGGTGCGTAACCGCCCTGCGGCTGGGCGTAGCCCTGCTGCGGGTAGGCCTGCGTCTGCTCGAAGTTGCCGCCCTGCTCGTAGCCGGCCTGCTCGTACGGCTGCTGTGTGTACGCCTGCTGGTCGTAGCCGCCCTGCTGGTAGCTCTGCTGGTCGTAGCCCGGCTGATCGTACGACTGGCCGTTGTACGGCTGCTGGTAACCCTGCTGGTCGTAGCCACCCTGCTGGTAGCCCTGCTGGTCGTACCCACCCTGGTACGCCTGCTGGCCGTAGCCCTGCTGGTCGTACGGCTGCTGCTGGTAACCCTGCTGGTCGTAGCCGCCGCCCTGCTGGTCATAGCCCTGCTGGTCGTAGCCGGCCTGCTCGTACGGCTGCTGCTGGTTCGGGTACGCCTGCTGGTCGTAGCCACCCTGCTGCTGGTTGTAGCCCTGCTGGTCGTCGCCCGTGCGGTAACCGTCGCCGCGGTCGTAACCGTTCTGGTACGGCGCTTCCTGGCCCTGCGGAGTGGCGTAACCGCCGTCGTCGTGGGAGTACCCGTTCCGTGCCGGCTGCTGCGGTTCGGGCTGGCGACCCGCCGGTTCGCGGCTTGGTTCGTAGCCTGAGTTCTGCGTCATGGGGCCGGCTCCTGGTTGTGACGGGACTGGATTGGAAACAGGGGGAACAATCGGTGCGGGTCGCTGAGGCGGCCGTTGTGGAGGCCGCGACGAAACCTGCGGAACATGCGACGGCGGTGATGCCTGCTCGGCGTCACCATCCGGGTCGACGGTTCCGCGGGTGCGGAACTGACCGGTGTGGAGCGTAGGCGAAGGCTCGAAAGTGACCGAGATGTCGCCGTACGTCTGCCAACCCTGATCGCGGATGAAATCCTGCAGGTGTCGGCTGAAAGCTTTGGTCGTCAGTTCGCGATCGGCTGCCAACTCTTCGTGATCGGAGTTGTTGATGGTGATCACGTAGTTGTTGGGGGCGAGAAGGATTCCGCCGCCAAGGTGCTCGACGCGGTCACGTGCCTCCTGCTGGAGCGCCGCCTCTACTTCCTGCGGCACAACACCACCACCGAAGACCCGCGCGAATGCGTCGCCGACAGCTCCTTGGAGCTTTCGTTCGAAACGCTGCACGATGCCCATCGGGCCCTCCTCTCGCCTCGCATCTACGACGGCAAAATGCTCGGCAAGTAGCGCCGGCACCGCCTTGTCGCGTGTCGTCCAAACTGCTGTACAGGTTCCACGGTACTGTCAAATGTCGCTTCGGCAGTACCTGGCCGCTGTTTCAGCATGGTATCGGTTCTGGGCTTTTGGGTGCTCGGTGTTCACCGATTCGTGCCCTGATCTGCACGAATAGAACTTTCAAAGTTTGTCGTGATAATGTTTCGGCGTTGCTCGGGCGAGTGGCGGAATGGCAGACGCGCTGGCTTCAGGTGCCAGTGTCCTTCGGGACGTGGGGGTTCAAGTCCCCCTTCGCCCACCACAAGACGAGGCCCTAACTCCTTTGAGTTGGGGCCTCGTTTTTTTGTTGTCGGCTAACTGGCCGCAGCCTGAATGAAGCTCAGAACGAAGTCCAATGCGGTGCCCGCAAACGGGTCGCCGACTGGTTGAGGGGCCGCGGCGGGCGCAGTGATCTGAGGGGTCATCATCCCTGGCGGCAGTGTGCCGGGCGGGAGATTGATGATGGCGTTGATGTCGTAGATGGTGTTGCCGGGACCGTTGGTCACCGCGAAAGAGATACTGCCGAAGTCGACGACCGGAGTGTCGGCTGATGCAGTACCCACTGCACTGCCGAAGGTGATCGCGGCAGCGAGCGCGCCGACACCGAGGGCCGCGGTGGTCCGGGACAAACGAGTAGGTGTTTCGAGTCCATTCACAGATGTGCTCCCTTTCGTGGTGACAGCATCCGTGCAGGGGACGCCGAGCAGCCAGGAGATTGCAACCACTATCGAGGAAGATAACGGACATTCACCCCATGGCGGGGTGGTTCGGCACGAAGTGCTTCGTCCTTCTGGATCTACCGGAATGGAGGTTGCCGGCGGACTGCTAGTGTCGGAATTCGCAATGACGTGTCCGGTAGTCACCGCTTTGATCGGTACGGCGGCTAAGAAGGATGCGGCACCAGTGGCATATTGAAGAATCGATTGGCGAGGTCAATGAAAATCGCCTCGGGCGACTGCCGGATCTGCGGCCCCATCCATCGGTCCAAGTGGTTCGCCTGATTTCCCCTTGTCGTACAACTGTTTTCGAGGGTGGGGGCCCGCCTCGCTAATTTTCGGGTCAGACAACCGCCTCTTATGTCCGTTAAGCCGCTGACCGAGATCGGACGTCGAAGATCCAGCCTTCGGATGGCGATGCGGACCGGTTCATAGTAGGTCCGGTATCCGGAATATCACTGTCCGCCAAGGTGACTCAAACAGCATCGGGGTAGCGCAGCAAATCGCCGTCCGAACCTGGCCGTGGTCGCGGACAGAAGTAGGCCAGTCGAGCACCCGCACATCCTCTTCGGAGCGGGAGCGCTCAACCGACCGCCTTCTGATCGATTGCTGACTCGTAGAAGGCATCCGCTAGCGCAACGATGACACCGTTGATGCCGGACCCGTCGGTGAAGAAGTAGTCGGCCATAGTGTTGTGGGCCTCCTGATTGTCGACGACCGCCTCAGTAACCGCCGCTTGGAAGTCCTGCGACTCCATGAACTGCTTCTTCGAGTTCACCTTGGTCTGGTTGACAAGGTCCGGATAGGCGAGGAGTCGCTGTACCAGCCCCAGTACGAACTCACGGATCTGCGACTCGGCGAACGCATCGGCGCCGAAGAGGTCGTTCATCTTGTCGATGACGACCTGCAAGGCAACGTATTTCGGTTCCTTCCGAGCACCGGTGCCGGCGGCGCTGATGCCCTTGAGCTGACCGTCACCGGTCAGCGAGATGTCGACCGCAGCCGCCTTGTTGTGCTTGACCCCGACCAGGACCACGTCGGAGAGATCGATCTCCGCAGCCCAGGACGAGTCTGCAATCACCTTGTCCAGCAGCCGCAGGAAGATCGACAGCATCTCCATGTACGGGTCGCCGTAGTCAACGATCTGACTCATGAAGTCGTAGAGCCGGACGTAGGTGGAGACGTCCTTGCGGAACAGGTCGAGAGTGTTGAGCGTGACTTTGTCGTCAGCCTCGATCGCCGCCGCGTAGCGACGCGCGAAGTCGTGCTTGGCCGGGCTGATCGCGGCCGAGAGCGCGTTGTTACCCTTGCGGGTGACCCACAGTTCAGCGACGTCACGCACCTGCTCCGGGGTGTAAATCCCGGCCTGGGCGAGCTTGGTGGCGAGGTGGACGACGACGTACGGGTCGGTCTCGGTCTCGAGGGTGGCACCGGTGAAGTACGGCTCGAACGCGGCCCGGATGTCCTCGGGTTTGTTTACGAAGTCGATGACGAACGTCTTGCGCTTCTGCTCCCCGCTCGCAGTGCGATGGGTGCGGTTGAGCCGGGACAGCGTCTGCACGGCGGTGACCCCGGAGAGCTTCTTGTCGACGTACATCGCAGAGAGTAGTGGCTGATCGAACCCGGTCTGGAACTTGTTGGCGACCAGCATGATCTTGTACGTCGCGCCTTTGAACGCGGCGGCCAGGTCCGAGCCGGCACCGGGGTTGAGGTTGGCCTCGGTGAACTCGTCGTCCTTGCTCGGCTGTGGCCCCCAGTCCGACGACCACTGCTCGTCCTCGTCCATCGTCACCGAGCCGGAGAAAGCGACGAGGGTGCGGTAGCTGTACGAGGCGTCCTCGGCGGCCCGCTTGGCGATGTAGGCGTCGATCGCCTTCTTGTACTTCACCGCAGCCTTGCGCCCGTCGGTCACAACCATCGCCTTCGCCTTGCCCTCAAGTAGGTGGGCGACATTGGTGTGGAAGTGCTCGACGATGATCTGCACCTTCTGGCTGATATTGGTCGGGTGCAGCTTCACCCACCGCATCAAACCCTTACGCGCCGCGGACTCCTCCACCTCACCGCCGTCGCCGCTCTCGGCCTTGCCGGCAATCTTCAACGCAGTGTCGTAGGTCTGGTAGCCCTTGAGCACGTCGAGGATGTAGCCCTCCTCGATCGCCTGTCTCATCGAGTAGAGGTGGAATTCGACCGGCTTCCCGTCAGGCCCCTTACGGCCGAAGAGCTCGAGGGTCTTGTTCTTCGGCGTCGCGGTGAACGCGAGGTAGGAGATGTTCTCCGACTCGGCCCGTTCGGTCATCTCCGCGGCAAAGTGCGACTCGACGTCGACCTCACCGCCATCCTCGATCTCCTTGACCTCCTCCGCGGTCAACACGGCCTTGAGCTTCGAGGAAATCTGGCCGGATTGCGAGGAATGCGCCTCATCTGCGATCACCGCGAACCGCCGCCCCTTCAGCGATGACTTCTTCCGGATCTCGTCGAGGGCGAACGGGAAGGTCTGCACCGTCACCGCGATGATCAGCTCCCCGTTCTTCAACGCGGTTGCCAGCAGCCCGGATTTCGACTTCGCGCCAGCCTTGCGGACGTCTTCGGGACTGATCGTGGCCACGATTTTTCCGGACCCGTCGATTTGCCGGATCGCGTCCTGGAGTTGCCCGTCGAGGACGGTGCGGTCCACGACCACGATCACCGAGTCGAAGACCTTCTTGTCGTCCACGTGCAGCCGTGCGAGCCGGTGTGCGGTCCAGGCGATGGTGTTCGTCTTCCCCGACCCTGCCGAGTGTTCGATCAGGTAGCGCTGCCCCACCCCCTCCTCGCGCACGGCGGCCACGATGTTTGTCACGGCTTCCCACTGGTGGAACCGAGGGAACAGCATGCTCGTTCGCGACACCGATGTACCGGTCGCCACGTCCCATTCCTGCTTGGTCTCGACGATCATCAGTCGGCCGATGATGTTCAGCCAGGCGTCCTTGTCCCAGACTCGCTCCCACAGGTACGCCGACGCCGACTGCCCGCCCTCGGCCGGCGGGTTCCCCGCGCCACCCTTGTACCCCATGTTGAACGGCAGGAAGTGTGTTTTCTGGCCCTCGAGCCGGGTGGTCATCGCGGCCAGGTCGTTGGAGACCGCGAAGTGGACCAGTGCCCGGTGCCCGAACGACAGCAGCGGCTCCGTGCGCCCGTTGGTCAGCGGATTCCGGTCCTTGCGGTACTGGTTGATCGCATCATCGAGAGACTGGGTGAAGTCGGTCTTCAACTCGACTGTGGCGACCGGGATTCCGTTGACGAAGAAGACCAGGTCGATGCTGCGCCGGTCGGCGGTGGAGAAATGCACCTGCCGCATCACCCGCACCCGCATCGCCGCGTACTGCTCGTTGGTCGTCGCGTTCAGACTGGTCTCGGGGCGGAACTGCGCCATCTTCAAACGGCCACCGCCGATGTACTGCACTCCGTTCCTCAGGATGTTCAGCGTCCCGCCACCATGTTCGAGGGGCTTGTCGAGCGCCGCGACAAGTACGTCGAGGAACTTCGCCTGGGACCCCGCCGCCTTCAACGCCTTCTCGTACGCCGCCTGCTGGGTCTCTTGCAGCCAGGCGAACAGGTCCTCGGGAACCAGCGCCCGCTCTCGGTCGTAGTCGGCATCGTTCGCCGAGGACAGCCACCCGTGGGACTCTAGGTGCGCGCAGATCTCGGACTCGAAGACGACCTCGTTGTGATCGGCCATCACGCCACCATCCGGACGTCGATTTGCCCCGTGACTGCCGCCGTGATCAGCGCCCCCCGCCGCTCCTTCGAGAGCTCGATAAACCGCTCGGCCTCAGCGATCAACACGTCAATCTTTGAGGTCTGCTCGGCCAGATACGTAGCGATCCGTCGCTGCTCGTCTCCGTTGTCGGGTGCAGAAACCCGGAGTCCCATCAGGGCTCCAGCGGTCAACTTGGGCTGCGCCGATCCAGAAACAACGGTGGTGACGTCGAGCGCCTCTAGTCTCTGGGCCCAGAAGTCGACGTCGCCATCGCCCAGAGGGCGAAGGACGTGGGCGTGGTTGTTCACCCAGTAGCGCCCTTTGGCAGCAAAGGCTATCGGAGTCGAGCGCATCAGGAGATTGGCTCCATCTTCAGAGACCAACACGAGCGGTTCATCGAACAGGTAGCCGTCGACCTGGTCGATCACACCGGATGCTCCGTAGTAGTCGAAGTCACCGCGGCGGTCGGCACGCTCCTCTCCGCTTAGCGGGATGCGCTGACCGTCGAGACTCTCCGTCCAGTGTCGGACGGCCTTGACGGTCCAATGGCGCGGGACCAAGCCGACCATAGGGTCACCACTGTCGCGGAGTTCGACGTCCTCGTCCACTCCGAAGCAAACGACGCGGGCCACCAGCGCGCGACGGCGCTCGAGGAGCATCTCGATCAGGCGCTGCTGCTCTTCGATAAACGTGTCGATGCGAACCGTCTGAAGATCGAGGTAGTCGGCGATGACACGCTGCTGTTCGACTCCGGGCAGCGAAATCTCGATCGTCTTCATCTCGTCCCAGTACAGGCGCCACTGAGACGGGCGGATGCCTGTGGAACGGAGAGCGTACTGGTCAATCAGGGCGCGCGAGCGGAGCAGGCTATGGAGAAAGCGGCGGTCGTATTGGGGAATAGTTGGCCGAAGGACCTCGTAGTCCGGGCTGACGATGCCCTGGTGCTTGGAGATTCCTAGCGAGCCCTGCCACGCCTTCATCCGGTTCACGACGAGGTCGCCGGGCTGCACAAGCTGGTAGTTGCTCAGATTTTCGGGCGTCCGGTTGAAGTTGTCATTGCGGCTGTCCTTCGGGATCACGCCGTAGTCACGGTAGACACTGAGGACCATCGTGTCCTCATGTCCGCGATCGGAGACCGGCTGGAACAGCCAACCGAGTCGAGTCGTAGTCCACGACTCGGACACGACCGTCGTACTCACTGCTCGACCTCCCGCAGCAGGCCGAGTATCTTGGCGACTTGCTTTTCCAGGTCGGCGTCGATTTCGGCGAGGGGGCGGGGTGGGACGTACTTGTAGAAGTGGCGTGTGAAGGGGATCTCGTAACCGGTCTTGACCTTGGCCCAATCGATCCAGGCATCGGGAAGGTGGAGTTTCACTTCGGCGTCGAAGTACGCCTGGATCACCTCGGCCTTGCCAGCGGCGCCAGCGGTCGAGCCGCCGAAGGTGAAGGGGACCTTCTCGGTGTCACGCTTCTTCGAGTCCGGCTTGGGCTTGCCCTTGCGGTCCACGACCGGGTTCCCGTCCGCGTCGAAGAGGGGGCGCTCGACAGTGAGGGTCCAGTAGCCGAACTCGTCGTTGCGCAGCACCTTGGAGTAGTCCGGGTCTGCGTCGGTGAAGTCGGCATACAGCTTCACCACCTCGGCGCGGTCGGTGTCGCTGATCTCGCGGCCCTTGGAGCCGAGGTTCTTGCGCATCTTGGTCCAGAACGAGGTGCCGTCGATGAGCTGAACCACGCCCTTGCGGTCGGGGTGCTTGGTGTTGTCGAGGATCCATATGTATGTGGCGATGCTGGTGTTGAAGAACATGTTGGTCGGCATCGCGACGATGGCCTCGACCAGGTCGTTCTCCAGTATCCACTTGCGGATGTTGGAGGGGCCAGACTCGGCGGCGCCGTTGAAGAGTGGCGAGCCGTTCATGACGATGCCGACGCGGCCGCCGCCGTCCTCGGGTGCGCGCATCTTGTGGGCCAGGTGGAGCAGGAAGAGCATCTGCCCGTCCGAGCTCGACGGGAGGCCGGGGGCGAACCGGCCGTAAGGGCCGGCTTCGTCGCGCTCTTTCATGACCGCCTTGGCATACTGTTTCCAGTCGACGCCGTACGGCGGGTTGGACATGCAGAAGTCGAAGTGACGACCCGTGAACGCGTCCTCGGTGAGTGTGTTACCGAAGGCGATGTTGGTCGCGTCGTGGCCCTTGGCGAGTAGGTCCGACTTGCAGATCGCGTACGACTGCCCGTTGTACTCCTGGCCGTAGAGGCTCAGCTTCGCATGGGGGTTCTGTTCGAGGAGGTGCTCTTCGGCCAGGGCGAGCATGCCGCCGGTGCCCGCGGTGGGGTCGTACAGCGTGCGGATAATGCCGGCCTCGGTCAGATCGGCGTCCTTCTCGGCGAAGAGCAGGTCGACCAACAGCCGGATCGCATCCCGTGGGGTGTAGTGGTCTCCGGAGGTCTCGTTCGCGGCCTCGTTGAACTTGCGGATGATGTACTCGAACGCATCGCCCATGTCTGCGTTGGAGACGACGTCCGGATGCAGGTCGACGGCCTTGAAGGACGTGATGACCTCGCGCAGCAGCTCCGCCTTCTCCAGTGCGAGGATCTCCTTCTTGAAGTCGAAGTACTCGAACACGTCAACATCAGGCGAGAACCGGTCGATGTAGTCGGCCAGGTTGTCCGCCAGCCCGTCGGCGTCTTTGAGGAGGTTCGCGAAGGAAGTAGTTCGAGGTGTTGTAGAACGGCCGCCCAATGGCCTTCTTGACCTCGATCTTGAGCCGGTTGGGGTTGTCGTACTTCGCCGCTAGCTCGCGCATCGTGTCCCGGTCGGGCTCGATGATGCAGTCGAGGCGGCGCAGGATTGTGAGTGGAAGGATCACGTTGCCGTACTGGTTGGGGCGGTAGGGGCCCCGAAGTTGGTCGGCGATCGACCAGATGAAGCTACCGAGGGTGCTCACAATGCTCCTTACGAGGCTCACTCAACGACGAATATTGGACGCCCAGCGCGAGCCGTGCATGCCGTCCGAACAGGCGGCGCACAGGCTGCAGTGGTCGGTGCGTCGCACGAACATCATTGCGCACCACGAGGCTTACGTGTGCCGCGAGGTCAGCAGGGTCAGCGAATCCGTCGCGGTTGCCTTCCTCGCAGTGAAAGTTCCCTGGCGCCCCGGTCCGGATACCCGGAGAGTGTGTCTCATTTCCTTGGAATTGAACACCCGGCCGTTCGGGTGTGAGATCGAGATTTGCCCCAGCTCGTCGTGTCTCAGAAGTACGTACCAAAACTAGCGTCCCAGCATTGTGCTATGTGCCGACTTAAGAGACCGTTCCAGTATGAGTACAGCGACCCACACCGGACACCTCGTAGGTCACGCCATCGTCACCATGCGATGCGCTCCAGGACGGCGAGTCCAGTGGCTGAGCTCGGCACCATGGCCAAAGACTTCTCGTTCATGGCCGCCTATGTGATGTGGACCATATTGCGGACTTTCTGCAGATTGCTGATTTCAGAAAAGACCGTATGTGGCCGAAGTAGTGAGACTTCCTGGAGGCTCGAGACAACTACCTTCCCCATGGCTGGCCCGACACCGCGGCGCTACCTGCCGATGCGAAAACCTCGGCTTGATTCGCTGAACCCGCCTGATTTCCAAGGACTCCTCCGGTCACCCCGCTTACTAGTTGGACCCCTGCTGCGAAGGCCGATGGTTCGAAGCATTCGCCCCCTGCTTTTCGTCTACGTGTGTCCGAAATGTCGTCCCCATCGGGGACGCCTCAACCCCGCGCCTTCAGCGCCGCACGCGCCGCATTGAACCCACCCATCCCGTGGACCCCGCCGCCCGGGGGAGTCGCGGATGAGCAGAGGTACACGCCCGGGGCCCCGGTGGCATAGGGGTCCAGCCCGAACCGGGGGCGCGCGATGATCTGCCGCGCAGTGTTCGCCCCCGCGGAGATGTCGCCACCCACGTAGTTGGGGTTGTAGGCCTGCATCTGCGGCACATTGCGCACGTGGACGCCCACGATCCGGTCCCGGAACCCCGGCGCAAAGCGCTCGATCTGACGTGTGATCGCTTCTGTGGCGTCACCCGGATAGCCATGCGGCACATGCGCATACGCCCACACCGGGTGGATGTCTCCCACAGATCGGGAGGGGTCGGCCAAGAACTGCTGGCCCAACAGAATGAAGGGCTTGTCCGGCATCTGACCCCGCACGGTCTGGCGTTCGACAGCAGCAGTCTCCGAAATCGTCCCGGACAGATGCAGGGTGCCGGCCTTGCGGGCATGCGGATTCGTCCACGGCACGACGCTTCCGTCGGAGTCACCACGCACGGCGTAGTCGACCTTGTAGGCGGCGGTGCCGTAGCGGAATTTGCGGTAGGCCCGGGCAATGCGATCAGGCTGCCGGCCGTCGAGCAGACGACCGGCCGCGTCGGGGGCGATGTCGAGCATGACGATGTCGTAACCGGCGATCTGGGAGTAGTTGGTGACCCAGTTCCCGGTTTCGATGGTGCCACCGAGGCTGCGCAGGATCGAGGCGAGCGCCTCCGCAATTGATCCTGAACCCCCTTGCGCCACAGGCCAACCGTGAGCATGAGCGGCCGCAGTGAGCATCGAGCCGACAGCACTGGAGAGAGGAAGGGTGAGCGTCCCGAACATGTGCGCCGCGACGCCGCCGAACAGTGCCCGCGCCTGTGGGGTCTTGAACATCCGTGCGAAACCCGTCGCGGGAAGCAGAGCGCCCGTCCCGAAACGGGCGAGCATCAGCGGGTGCTTCGGAACGTGCACGATGGGCTGGAAGACGTCCTGCACCAACTCGTCGAAGTTCTCGGATAGGTATCCGAAGACGTCGAGCCACCTCTTACCGTCGACACCCAGTCCCTCAGCGGTCCGGTTGATGTCGCGCCACAGAACCCCGGCGGTGCCGTCGTCGAGTGGATGGACCAGATCGATCTCGGGCCACAGCCACGTCAGGCCATGCTTGGCGAGCCCGAATTCGCGGTCGAGTTCCTTGAAGTAGGGAGAAGCCAAAGCGGTGGGATGGAAGGCGGAGCAATCGTCGTGGACGAGTCCGTCGACTATGTATTCGCTGCTGCGGGTGCCACCGCCGATCTTGTCCGCACCCTCGATGACATGAACGTCGATTCCGGCGCGGGCGAGTTCGATCGCCGCCGCGAGACCGTTGGGGCCACTGCCCACCACTACTGCTGTTGTCATTTGCTCTTCGCCACCCGTCTTCTCAAGGGTGAGCCTACGGAAATTACAGCGATGGCATTCTGCGAGCAAACAATTCAGGCCTAGACCTTGGTTGATCGATCAACTTTTGTTACAGTTCGAGGCGCACTGGCCGCAGCTGATTTTCATCGCTGCGGCCAGTTGTTGCATTCATCGCCCATCGCGCCTGTTTCCTGCGGATTCGGTATCCTGTGAATCGGAACTTCTCTGCACAGACGCAGCTCCGAAATCTGTCGAGGGGCCTTCTGGCTCCCTGCATCGCCGCAGTTCAGAGCAATTATAGGGCTACCTTAGTTGCGCCCGTGCCGGGGTTCTGAATTATCGTTTTCGTTACACGGTTGACTCACAAAAGTTTCAACCGACCGAAGACTCACGTCGCCGGGTGCCAGAACGCACACCATCGCGTCTGCGCAGGGCGGCTACTTCGGTGGTACCGAACACATCGTCGTGTCGGTGCTTTGAAGGACTTGCATTGCAAGTTGATGGCCATCAGCGCTGCTGGTCGTCGGTGCATCTTTATGGCATACGAAGGCTGGGTATGAAGCAACTTCCAGGCCCCCAGGGCCTCTATCACCCGTCCAATGAGCACGACTCCTGTGGAGTCGCATTTGTTGTCGACATGCATGGTCGCCGCAGCAGGGACATCGTCGAAAAGGCGATCACCGCTCTGGTCAACCTCGAGCATCGCGGCGCTGCCGGATCAGAACCCAACACGGGTGACGGTGCGGGCATTCTGCTGCAGGTTCCCGACAAGTTCTTCCGAGCTGTCGTGGACTTCGCGCTGCCCGCCGAAGGCGCGTACGCAACCGGTATCGCATTCCTCCCGCAGGGCGACGCCGATGCACACGAGGCTGCTGCTGCAGTCGAGAAGATCGTCGTCGAAGAGGGCCTGAAGGTTCTCGGCTGGCGCGAGGTCGGAACCGACGACTCCTCGCTGGGCGCACTGGCGCGCGACGCGATGCCGACGTTCCGTCAGATCTTCATCGGCTCCGAGGGTGACAAGTACACCGGCATGGATCTCGAGCGTCGTGCATACGTGGTGCGTAAGCGCACCGAGCACGAACTCGGCTCCGAAGGCGCCGGCAAGGGTGGCCCGGGTAGCGAGACCGTGTACTTCCCCAGCCTGTCCGGCCAGACGTTCGTCTACAAGGGCATGCTCACCACCCCGCAGCTCAAGGGTTTCTACCTCGACCTGCAGGACGATCGTGTCGAGAGCGCACTGGGCCTGGTCCACTCGCGCTTCTCCACCAACACGTTCCCGTCGTGGCCGCTGGCGCACCCGTTCCGCCGGGTCGCTCACAACGGTGAAATCAACACCGTCACCGGCAACGAGAACTGGATGCGCGCTCGCGAGTCCCTGATCGACAGTGACGTCTTCGGCGGCCGCGAGAACCTGGAGAAGATCTTCCCGATCTGCACCCAGGGCGCCAGTGACACCGCTCGTTTCGACGAGGTGCTCGAGATGCTGCACCTCGCCGGCCGCAGCCTGCCGCACGCAGTTCTCATGATGATCCCGGAAGCCTGGGAGAAGCACGAGAGCATGGACCCCGCTCGTCGGGCGTTCTACGAGTACCACTCGGCACTCATGGAGCCCTGGGACGGACCGGCGTCGGTGTGCTTCACCGACGGCACCGTCATCGGCGCCGTGCTGGACCGCAACGGTCTGCGTCCGTCGCGTCTGTGGATCACCGAAGACGGCCTCGTCGTCATGGCGTCGGAGGTCGGCGTTCTGCCGATCGATCCGTCCACCGTGGTCCGCAAGGTCCGCCTCCAGCCCGGCCGCATGTTCCTCGTGGACACCGCGCAGGGCCGGGTCATCAGCGACGAGGAACTGAAGAACGAACTCGCTGCCGAGCACCCGTACCAGCAGTGGATCGACGAAGGTCTGATCCACATGGACGACCTGCCGGACCGTCCGTACACGTACATGTCGCACGAGCGCGTCGTGCTGCGTCAGCAGCTCTTCGGTTTCACCAACGAAGAAGTCAACCTGCTGGTCAAGCCGATGGCTCTCTCCGGTGCCGAGGCACTGGGCTCGATGGGTACCGACACTCCGATCGCCGTGCTCTCGTCACGTCCCCGGATGCTGTTCGACTACTTCTCGCAGCTCTTCGCTCAGGTCACCAACCCGCCTCTCGACGCGATCCGTGAAGAGGTCGTCACCAGCCTCGGCGCGACCATCGGCCCCGAGGGCGACCTGCTGCACCCGAATGCGGACTCCTGCAAGCAGATTGCGCTCCCGCAGCCGATCCTGCACAACGACGACCTGTCGAAGCTCGTTCACGTCAACGACGACGGCGAATTCCCGGGCTTCCGCAGCGTCGTGATCCGTGGCCTGTACCCCGTCAAGGAAGGCGGCGACGGTATCCGTCGTGCGCTCGAGGGCATCAAGTACCAGGTCTCGCAGGCAATCGAGGGTGGCGCGCGCATCGTCGTGCTCTCGGACCGTGAGTCCACCGAGGACTACGCACCGATCCCGTCGCTGCTCCTCACCTCGGCTGTGCACCACCACCTGGTTCGTGAGAAGTCGCGCACCAAGGTCGGCCTCATCGTCGAGGCCGGCGACGCCCGCGAGGTGCACCACATGGCGCTCCTCATCGGCTTCGGTGCCGCAGCGGTCAACCCGTACATGGCTTTCGAGACCATCGACGAGTTCCTGCAGAACGGCGAGCTCGAGGGTCTGACCCTCGAGAAAGGCATCGCGAACTACATCAAGGCAGCCGGCAAGGGTGTCCTGAAGGTGATGTCCAAGATGGGCATCTCGACGCTCGCGTCGTACACCGGTGCTCAGCTGTTCCAGGTCATCGGCCTCTCACAGGAGCTGACGGACGAGTACTTCACCGGTCTGCAGTCGCAGCTCGGTGGCATCGGCCTCGACCAGATCGCAGCCGACGTCCAGGCACGTCACGCCGTCGCATACCTCGATCGCCCCGAAGAGCGCGCTCACCGCGAGCTCGAGGTCGGCGGCGAGTACCAGTGGCGTCGTGAAGGCGAGTACCACCTGTTCAACCCGGACACGGTCTTCAAGCTCCAGCACGCAACTCGCACAGGTCAGTACGAGGTGTTCAAGGAGTACACGACCATGGTCAACGACCAGTCGGAGCGCCTTGCCGCTCTGCGTGGTCTGTTCGACTTCAACATCGGCAAGCGGCCGTCGATCTCGATCGACGAGGTCGAGCCGGCCAGCGAGATCGTCAAGCGTTTCTCGACGGGTGCGATGAGCTACGGCTCCATCTCCGCCGAGGCTCACGAGACTCTCGCCATCGCGATGAACCGTCTGGGCGCCCGCTCCAATTCCGGTGAGGGCGGCGAACATCCGTCGCGCTTCACGCCGGACGAGAACGGCGATCTGCGTCGCAGTGCCATCAAGCAGGTCGCGTCGGGACGCTTCGGTGTCACCTCGCACTACCTGAGCAACTGCACCGACATCCAGATCAAGATGGCGCAGGGAGCCAAGCCCGGTGAGGGCGGCCAGCTTCCGGCTCACAAGGTGTACCCGTGGGTGGCCGAGGTTCGGCACTCCACGCCTGGCGTCGGCCTGATTTCGCCGCCGCCGCACCACGACATCTACTCGATCGAGGATCTCGCTCAGCTGATCCACGACCTGAAGAACGCCAACCCGCAGGCCCGCATCCACGTGAAGCTGGTCTCCGAGGTCGGCGTCGGAACGGTCGCGGCCGGTGTCTCCAAGGCACATGCCGACGTCGTTCTGATCTCCGGTCACGACGGTGGCACCGGTGCCACCCCGCTGACCTCCGTCAAGCACGCGGGCGCACCGTGGGAACTCGGCCTCGCCGAGACCCAGCAGACGTTGCTGCTCAACGGTCTCCGTGACCGCATCGTCGTGCAGGTCGACGGCCAGCTCAAGACGGGTCGCGACGTCGTCGTCGCTGCCCTGCTCGGCGGCGAGGAGTTCGGTTTCGCCACCGCACCGCTGGTTGTCTCGGGCTGCATCATGATGCGCGTCTGCCACCTCGACACCTGCCCCGTCGGTGTCGCGACGCAGAACCCGTTGCTGCGTCAGCGTTTCAGTGGCAAGCCGGAATTCGTCGAGAACTTCTTCATGTTCATCGCCGAAGAGGTTCGCGAGCTTCTCGCGGAACTCGGTTTCCGCACGCTGCTCGAAGCCGTCGGCCAGGTCGACATGCTGGACACCACGCGCGCTCTCGATCACTGGAAGGGAAGCAAGGCAGGCAATCTCGATCTGTCGCCGATCCTCACCCAGGTCGAGTCCGCGTTCATGGACCAGGACGTCCACTGCACCGGCACGCAGGATCACGGTCTCGACAAGGCACTCGATCAGCAGTTGATCGTCTCGGCCCGCAACGCACTCGACAAGGGTGAGGCGGTCTCCTTCGAGTCCGCGATCACCAACGTCAACCGCACGGTCGGCACCATGCTCGGCCACGAGGTCACCAAGGCGTTCGGTGGAGAGGGCTTGCCCGAGGGCACCATCGACATCACGTTCACCGGTTCCGCCGGTAACAGCTTCGGTGCTTTCGTGCCCAGCGGTATGACCCTGCGCCTGCACGGCGACGCCAACGACTTCGTCGGCAAGGGCCTTTCGGGTGGACGCATCGTCGTACGCCCGCCGCTCGATGCAGCGGAAGGCTTTGTCGCCGAGGACAACATCATCGGTGGCAACGTCATCCTGTTCGGCGCCACCAGCGGCGAGGCTCTGCTTCGCGGTGTCGTCGGCGAACGCTTCGCAGTCCGTAACTCCGGCGCCACTGCCGTCGTCGAGGGTGTGGGCGATCATGGTTGCGAGTACATGACGGGTGGAAAGGTGGTCATCCTCGGAGCCACCGGACGTAACTTCGGCGCCGGCATGTCCGGTGGCGTCGCGTACATCTACAACCCCGACAAGGCATTCGAGAAGAACCTCAACACCGAACTGGTGGACCTCGAGGATCTTTCGGGCGACGACTTCACCTGGTTGAAGGGCGCCATCGAACGTCATCGCGACGAAACCGGCTCCGAGGTTGCAACGCGCATCCTCGCTGACTGGTCGCAGCAGGTGGGTCACTTCGCAAAGGTGATGCCCCGCGACTACAAGAAGGTTCTTTTGGCCATCGCGGCCGCAGAGAAGGATGGCAAGAACGTGGACGAGGCAGTTATGGAGGCAGCTCGTGGGTGATCCAAGCGGCTTCCTGAAGCACACGTCGCGCGAACTTCCGGTTCGCCGGCCGGTGCCGTTGCGCCTGCTCGACTGGAAAGAGGTCTACGAGGAGTTCCCGAAGGAAACCCTCAAGACCCAGGCCAGCCGTTGCATGGACTGCGGAATTCCTTTCTGCCACAACGGTTGCCCTCTCGGAAACTTGATTCCCGAGTGGAACGACCTGGTCTACAAGGACCACTGGCACGACGCCATCGAGCGTCTGCACGCGACCAACAACTTCCCGGAGTTCACCGGTCGTCTGTGCCCCGCACCCTGTGAGGCGTCCTGTGTCCTGGGCATCAACCAGGATCCGGTCACCATCAAGCAGGTCGAGGTCGAGATCATCGACAAGGCCTTCGACGAAGGGTGGGTCAAGCCGGTTCGCGCCGCGCACGCCACCAACAAGAAGGTTGCGGTTGTCGGCAGTGGTCCGGCCGGTCTGGCTGCAGCGCAGCAGCTGACCCGCGCCGGTCACGCAGTGACGGTCTTCGAGCGGGCAGACCGCATCGGCGGCCTGCTGCGCTACGGCATCCCCGAGTTCAAGATGGAGAAGCGGCACATCGACCGCCGTCTCGAGCAGATGGAAGCCGAAGGCACCGTCTTCAAGACCAACGTCAATGTCGGCGTGGACATCACCGCGGACGAGCTGCGTGAGCAGTTCGACGCAGTGGTTCTGGCCGGCGGCGCCACGGCAGCTCGCGATCTTCCGATCCCGGGCCGCGAACTGGACGGCATCCACCAGGCGATGGAGTTCCTGCCGATCGCCAACCGCGTGCAGTTGGGTGACCTCGACGCTCCCACCATCACCGCTGAGGGCAAGAAGGTTGTCATCATCGGCGGCGGCGACACCGGAGCGGACTGCCTCGGCACCTCGCACCGTCAGGGTGCGGCCAGCGTCCACCAGTTCGAGATCATGCCGCGTCCGCCGGAGACTCGCGCCGAGCAGACTCCGTGGCCGACGTACCCGCTCATGTTCCGCGTGGCTTCGGCTCACGAGGAGGGCGGCGAGCGTCTGTTCTCCGTCAACACCGAGAACTTCGTCGGTGAAAACGGCAAGGTCACCGGACTCAAGGCTCACGAGGTCGAGATGAAGTCGGGTCGCTTCGAGAAGGTCGAGGGCTCGGACTTCGAGCTCGAAGCCGATCTCGTGCTCCTGGCAATGGGCTTCGTCGGTCCCGAGAAGCCGGGTCTGCTCACCGATCTCGGTGTCGACTTGAACGAGCGTGGCAACGTCGCCCGCACGTCGAAGTGGAACACCAACGTCGACGGCGTGTTCGTGGCCGGCGACATGGGCCGCGGCCAGTCCCTGATCGTCTGGGCCATCGCCGAGGGACGTTCCGCAGCAGCCGCTGTGGACACCTACCTCGAGGGTGTCACGGCCCTTCCGTCACCGATCCACCCGACAGCGGCTCCGCAGCGCTAGAGGCTCTTACTAAGCCGCACCCCACCGCATTCGGTGGGGTGCGGCTTTGTTTCTGCAAGTAATTCGCGCGATCTGTAACAAACCTTCATCGATCGTGCATCGGACAGACACAACGCCCAGACAGTATGATTCCTGAGCATCGATAGTGGTGTATGGGTTGCATCAGTTGAATCAGGGGAGTTTCATGCGTGCGAGGCGTCTCGTTGCGGTGTTGTCGGCACTTGCTGCGGCAGTAGTGGTACCGGTTGTCAGTGCTCCCGTGGCGTCGGCTGATCCCTGCCCCAGCCTGTACGTCGTGGCCATCCCGGGAACGTGGGAGCCCTCGGGCACCAGGCCCGGCGCCGGCATGCTCGCTCCGGTGACCAACGGGCTTCCGGGCTCCGTTCGCACCGATTACGTCACCTACTCGGCGACGGCCTTCCCGTGGGAGTCCAACGTCTACGCCAAGTCGAAGCAGCAGGCTGTCGACAATGCCCGCGGCATGATCGGCGCTATGGCCGCCTCGTGCGGTGACACTCGCTTCGCCATCGTCGGGTACAGCCAGGGCGCCGACGCGGCAGGCGATCTCGCAGCCGAGATCGGAACCGGCATCGGCGTGGTCCCCCCGACTCGCGTCGAGGGCGTCGGCTTGCTGTCAGATCCCCGTCGTTCCGAGTCCGACGTCCTGATCGGCCCCGCTGTCGGCGGTAACGGTGCCAGCGGCCCTCGCATCGGTGGATTCGGTTGGCTGTCAGGCAAAACGGTGACGCTCTGCGCAGTCGGTGACCTGTACTGCTCGACGCCGAAGGACGATTTCGTGATGCGTCTGGCCGGATTCATGGCTCAGGCGTCCGATCCCACTCCGGCCAGTGCGCTCGCGCTGCGCGACGAGGCCGCCGTGATCGTCAATGATCTGATCACCGCAGGCGGTCTCCCCGCTTTGATGGCCCAGCTCGATCCGGGCGCGAACTCGCGGCGCATCGATCAGTTGGTCGACTTCTACGGCTCGCAGGTCCACACCGACTACACGCGTTACGTCGTTGACGGCGCAGGCAATTCGGCTACATCCTGGCTGCACGGCTGGTTGGCCGGCAAGGCCTGATCAGCAGTACGTCTGCTCCGCCGTGTCGACGTAGATCTCGGCAACGCGCTGCGAGGACATCGGCGTGATCTGTGAGTACACCTCGCCGACGGAGTTGAACTCTGCCAGCACTTCGGACCGAGGCATACCGTCAGCGAGAGCCTTGCAGGTGCCGTCGGCGTAGAGGATCTCTGCGGAATCCATTCCGGCGGGCGGGATCCCGGCCAGACGCAGAGCGGCGATGTACCGCTGCCCCTTCTCGCCGGCGTTCGCGACGATCTCTTCCGGTGACCGGGCGTCGATCGGCGCATTGGCCGCTGGCGCTACCGGTAGCGACACCGGCGGGGGCGTCGATTCGACGACGCTCGGCGCGGCTTCCGCAGGTGCGGCGAGCGGGCTGGTCGGCAGCTCGGAAAGCGTACTGGGGGCAGTCGAACTCGACGTTGCCGCCACTGTGGTACTGGTGGCCGCAGAAGTGGATTCCGATGCGTCGCTGTCGGACTGGCTGCTGCAGCCGCTGAGGAGTAGGCCCGCTGCCGCGACGCAGAGGACCAGTCTGTTCGTGTTCATCACCCGTGAGTGTTACACACCGTACCGCTTATTTTGTCCGTTTTAAGGAAACTCCCTTTTGCCCTGTTTTTAAGTCGAAGTCCTGTGATATACATCTGTTCAGTTGTTACTTGTGAGTAGGAGCACACCGCAAAGACCTTGTCGGCGGCGGTCGAAACACAAGCAATGACTGCGAGTTTCGTCCCCCATCACATAAACGGCAGGGAGAAATCAGTGCAGAAATCTCACAAGAACGGCAACAGACGTCTCGGCACGCGCGTGGCCGTCATTGCAGGTACCGCAGGTGCGGTCCTCGCGTTCGCGGCGCCGATGGCCTCGGCTCAGGATCCGGTCGACAATTCGATACCCGGTGCCGCAGTGTGTCCGGCTACTGCAGAATCCTGTGTGTCGGTTGTGGTTCAGAGCGGAACCTTCGACAACAACGGCTTCAACCTCCCGATCGGAAGAGGCGACATGATCATCGCCGCCGAGGCCGGCTCCGGTGAAGGTGAGTCCACCGTTCTTCTCCCGCGCGACGACGGACACAACGGTGTCTACTCCAAGCCGTTGACCGTTCCGGGTGGAGTCCTGGGAATCGATCTTCCGTTCGGCAATCTCTTCGGCCTGGCCGCAGTCACCGCCGAAGTGGAGGCAACGGCTGCGCCGACCCTCAACGGAATCATCACCGACATGGATCTGAGCATCCCGGTGCGGATGAAGATCAACAACGCGTTCCTCGGTGACAACTGCTACCTGGGCTCCGCGGCTGCGCCGGTGAATCTTCGTCTCGCGCCTGACCCGTCGGTGGTACCGACCTACACGGTGCTCCCGGACAATGCACTGAAGGTGAGCCCGGTCGGGAACCAGGCCACCGGCTTCGCGCTGCCCGCCGCCAGTGGTTGCGGACCGTTCGGAGTGCTGAACCCGATCGTCAACTGGCGAGCAAAGGTACCGGCCACGTCGGGAACCTCGCTCAGCACGATCTCCGACGCCTACCTGTACCCGGGCGGCCTCACCGGTAGCGATCCTCTCGACGATCTCGGTGGCGGAACAGGATCCAGCGGTTCCAGTGGCTCGAGCGGTTCGTCCGGAAGCTCCGGTTCCTGAAAACTCGGATGCCTTGAAGCAGCGGTGGTGACGGAATGTCACCACCGCTGCGGCGTCCGACCTGTAATAACCTGTGCCTCAGGGTGGGCGAAGGCGGACTCCATCAGGAGGACCTGCGCGGCCACGAAATCACAGGGGAGTCCTCAAACATGTTTCGAGACAGCGTTCTTGCGAGTCCGGTCCTGCGCCGGGGTGTGACAGCACTGGCAGTTGCGGCCGCGGCCACGATGTTTGTCGGTACTGCGGCAACGGCGGAGCCGGCGGCAGTCGTCGGTGAGGTGTCCGCGGACTCCATCGCGGCAGCCCGTGCGCAGGCCATCGGAACGACGGTCACCGTCGTGGGAACCGCGACTACGCCGTCGGGAGTCTTCGAATCCAGCTTCTACGACAAGGGCTTTGGTCTCCAGAGCGGAAATTCGGGCATCTACATCAGCGATCCGAACAACTCCGGGATTGCTCTCGGCGATCAGGTTCAGGTCACCGGAGTCCTCGCGGATCAGGAAGGCCTGCTCGTCGTCCGCCCGACTGCCGTCGAGGTAATCGGCACGACCTCCCAGATCAGCCCGGCGCGACTGCCCCTCAATGCAATCGGTGAGGGTAGCGAAGGTCGTCTCGTGACGGTGTCCGGAATCGTGAGCGGACCCGTCGTCGACGATCTGCCGTACGGTCACAAGATCCTGGTCTCGGGCGCCGAGGGAAACACCGTCATCTTCGTCAACACACAGACCGGAATCGACCTCGATGCCGTCGCCGTCGGACGCCCGATCACCGTCACCGGTTTCAGTGGCCAGTACGCCAGCACCTACGAGGTTCTTCCCCGCTCGGAAGCCGATGTGCAGCAGGGTTTCACGGGCAGCCTGAGTTTCGGAAGCTGACCTAGATCTCGAACCGAGCTCCGACGCGCATCGACCCGGGAGACAACCGGCTGATCGTGCGTCCGAGCTTGGCTTCGACGGTCACGGGCACGACGGCCTTGTTCGTGCGAACTGCTTTCACGATGGCACTGGCCACTCGATCAGGAGTGAAGTTCCGCTTGCGGTAGAAGTTGTCGACCTTGGTTTGATTTTCGAGTTGTTCCTCGGCGGTGGTCCCGGCAAATTCGGTGGTTTTGAGGATGTTCGTGTGAACGAGGCCAGGGCAGATGGTGCTGACGCCGATGCCGTGTGGAAGCAGTTCTGCCCGTAGGCAATCCGAGAGCATGAATACCGCTGCTTTGCTTGTCGAATACGCGGTGAGCGCCTTCTGTGGCGTGTACGCGGCGGCCGAGGACAGGTTGACGACGTGCCCACCTGTTCCCCGGTCGATCATCATCGGGGTAAAGGCCCGGCAGCCGTAGACAACTCCCCAGAAGTTGATGTCCATGACGCGCTCGAACTGGCGCTGCTCGGTGTCGGCGAACGTTCCCGAGAACCCGATTCCGGCGTTGTTGACGACGATGTCCGGTACGCCGTGATGTGCCGCGACCGTCTCCGCGAACCGAATCACGGCCTGTTCGTCGGACACGTCCACCTGATAGGCGTGGGCACCGCCACCGAACACTGCTTCGGCGCCGCCCGCTTGCGAAGGGATGTTTACAAGTGCCGCAGTGTCCTGCGCGCTTTCGAGATTGATGTCGGAGACCACGACGATAGCTCCCTGGGCGGCGAAGGCGAGGGCCGTTTCACGCCCGATGCCGCTGCCCGCACCGGTGATCACCACCAGCGTGCCGGTGAGATCGCGCAGTCGACGCTGCAACTTCGTTCCGCGTCGCCAGCCGGTGACGTCCTTGAGTAGCCCCATTGGTTGCCCTTTTCGTGTGTACGTTTGTGGCGTGTGTCTCTAGCTGACTTCCCCTCTGCGAAAGGTATCCGATGAGCGAGCTTCGTGTAGTTGCAACCATCCCGGCCAAGTCCGGTTCCGAGGACGACGTCCGATCGGCTCTGACAACTCTCGCGGAGGCGAGTCGGTCCGAGGACGGCTGTGTGTCGTACGAGTTGTTCGAGTCAGCGGCTGCGCCCGGCACGTTCGTCACGATCGAAACTTGGCGCGGGCAGGAGGAGTTGGACGCTCACATGCAGTCCCCGCATCTGCAGGCCGCGCTGGCCGCCGCCGGACCACTTCTCGACGGCGCTCCGGCGATTCATCCGTTGAAAGGCGCCTGAATCAGAATGAATTCCTGACCTTCGCTAAGGGTCTGACCTGCGAATGTCGCTCGAAAACTGACCAATCGTCGCGCTCCATTCCACTGAGCGGGACCTGCGACTAATACCTGTGCCTTAAGTCACAAACTGTCTCGACAATGCTTCACATCACAGTTTCTGACCTGGAGGTTTTGAATGAGTCGCAGTTCTCGGCGCGGTCACCGCAAGGTTGCCGCCGTCGCGCTGGCAGTCTCCGCCGGCCTGTTCGTCTCGTCGTGCGCTGACAGCGGGAACGGGGGTGGGAGCGGCGACGCACCGGACTCCGGTTCGGGATTGTCCATCGGCCCGGTCAACGAGCAGTCCGGCGAGGGCGATCCGGTCAAGGGCGGCACCCTCACGTTCAGCGGGTACTCCGCCGTCACCAATCTCGATCCGGCGAAGACTCAGATCGCCGGTTCGGTCGCCGGTTCGGAGTTGGGCGCGATCTACGACACGCTCCTGCGGTACGACCCGGCGTCCAAGGAATTCGTTCCGAAGCTCGCAGAGTTGATGGAGCCGAGTTCCGACTTCAAGACGTGGACCCTCGAACTGCGTGACGGTGTGAAGTTCAGCGACGGGACGCCGGTGGATTCGGCGGCCGTCTCGGCGAGCCTCAATCGCTACGTCACCAACAAGGGACCGCAGTCGAGTCTGTACGCGTCGAAGGTCGCGTCGGTAGACACTCCGGATCCGTCGACGGTCGTCTTCAATCTCGTCGACCCGTGGACCGGTATCGAGTCACTGCTCTCGACGGGCCCCGGCATGATCGTCGCGCCGAGCGCCCAGCAAGGTGATCAGTTCACCCCGATCGGCGCGGGTGCCTTCACCCTCGAGAAGTTCGCTCCCAACGAGGAATTGATCCTCGACGCTCGGGAGGACTACTTCGACGGTGCCCCGAACGTGGACAAGCTGCGGTTGATCAGCATCGTCGGTTCGCAGTCCACCACCGAATCGCTCAAGAGCGGCGGCACGGACGTCGCGTACATGCGGTCGCTACCGAACGTGCTGGATCTGATCGACTCCGGCTACCCGGGCTTCGTCGACATTCCGTCGCTGTCGTACCTGTCGCTGGTGAACACGGCACCCGGTCGTCCCGGTGCCGACGTGCGCATCCGTCAGGCATTGGCGCTCGCAACCGATCCCGTCGCACTCGACAACCGACTCAACGAGGGCAAGGGTCTGCCCGGGCAGGTCATCTTCCAGGACACCTCTCGCTGGCACAACGACGTCGCTCCGATCGGCGTCGACACCGCAAAGGCGAAGCAGCTTCTCGACGAGGCCAAGGCTGACGGTTACGACGGCAAGATCACATACCTGACGCTGCAGGAGAATTCGGCGCAGGCGATGGCTCTCGCACTGCAGTCGATGGCCAACGCCGTCGGATTCGATTTCCAGATCGAGTACGTCAACTCGGTTGCCGACGTCGTCAAGCGTTTGTACGCCGACCGCGACTTCGACATGGCAACAGGTTCCGCCAGCCTCGCGGAAGCCGATCCTTTCGAGCGTCTGTACTCCAATCTCAAGTCGGGTGGACGGAACAACGCCACGAGCTTCTCCGACCCCGAGATGGATACGCTGCTCGATCAATTGGGTGTCGCGACGTCGACCGACTCGAAGATCGAGGTGCTCGCCAAGATCCAGGAGCGCGCCAACGAGGTTGTGCCGTGGCAGGTTTACGGCAACACCCCGTGGCTCGGTGTGTGGGGACAGAACGTCCACGGCATTCAGCAGAGCCTGGACGGAATCATGTTCTTCGACAAGGCCTGGAAGAACTGAAGGCTTCTGAAGAACTGAAGAACTTAAGAACTGACTGGACCCGAGAAGCGTCCCTGCGGGGACGCTTCTCGGCATCAGAGAGTGTGATCGATCAAGAAGTGAGATCGAGGGCGGCGCGGACGATGCTGTCGGAGTCGAGGCCGTGGTACCGGTAGACGTCCTCGAGCGAACCGACCTGACCGAACCGGCTCACTCCGAGCGCAGCACCCGGAACGTTGTTGATTCCCGTCAGGAACGCGAGGGTGTGCGGGTGCCCGTCGAGAACGGTGACCATCGGCGCGGACCGGCTGCTCGGAAAGACCTGATCCAGGATCCACGACGGACCGTCCGCGAGACCGCGCCGCGATTGGAGCGCTTCGAAGAGCAAGCCGGGGCTGGTCACGCACACGACGTCGGCGGAAATACCTTGCTCGCCCAGTCTTTCGGCTGCGACCAGTGTTTCGGTGACGGTGGCACCCATGCCGACCAGGGTGACGGCCGGATCAGGGTTGTGCCGCAGTGTGTATGCCCCGGCCACCACCTGACGTCGACGGCGTTCTCGCGCAGCCGGATCGGTCGGTACCGCGGCCAGGGCCTGATCGACCGGACGGGTCGACAGGCGCAGATACGACGAGCTGCCGTCCGGGCGACCGAGGCGTCCGATGCTGTCGAGGAGCGTCCACTCCACGTCGACGGCGAATGCCGGTTCGAAACTGGTGCAACCCGGCTGTTCCAGTCCGATGGACGGGGTCTTGATCGACTGGTGCGCACCACCTTCGGCGGCCAAGGTGACGCCCGACGGAGTGCCGACCATGATCGACTGCCCTCCGGCGTAGATGCCGTACGACCACGGTTCGAGAGCCCGCTCGATGAAGGGGTCGTACATCACCCCGATGGGGAAGAGTGGCTGGCCCCAACGACTCCAGGTTGCACCGAGTTCGCCCATCAGTCCGACCAGGTTGGTCTCGGCGATGCCGAGTTCCATGTGCTGACCGGTGGGCTTCTCACGCCAGTGCATGATCGTTTCGGCGTCGTCGGCAAACCAGTTGTGCCGCTCGTCGGGGGACCACACGCCGACCTTGTTCAGCCAGCCTGCGAGGTTGGTGGTGGAACTGACGTCCGGGCTCAGTGTGACAACACGTTTCGCGGCGTCCGGCGCTTCGCGGCTCAGGTCGAGTAGTACCCGGCCCAGAGCTGCCTGAGTGGTGGACGTGCCGGAGGGCGTACGGCCGATGTCTTTCGGAACTGCCGGGGGCACCAGATGCTCCACCTTCGGGCGAGCCAGGCGCCCAGCGGTTTCGGCGCAGATGCGGCCGGACGGGCTGTCGGTCTCGAACCGTTCCCAGGGATTCGACGGATCCATGCCGAGTTCCGACGCCAGGTGCTCGAACTGCTCGGTGGTGAGCAGCGACGAGTGGTTCTGCGGATGACCCTGCGTCGGCAGACCCCGACCCTTGATCGTGTACGCGATGATCACGGTGGGACGGGTGTCGTCGATCTGTGCGTACGCCTCTCGCAGAGCGTCGAGGTCGTGGCCACCGAGATTGCGGATGGCTTCGAGCACCGTGGCGTCGTCGAGGTCGTCGATCAGCGCCGTGATCGCGTCGGCGTCCGCCGCGTCGCCGGGCAGTCTCAGACGTACCTCGTCGGCCGTGCATCGCAGCAGGCGCTGGTACTCCGGATTCGGCATGTCCAGGATTCGTTCGCGCAACGCGGTGCCGCCCGGCCGGGTGAACAGTGATTCGAGCAGCGCACCGAACTTCACGGTGATGACCTGCCAGCCGGCACCCGAGAACATGCGCTCCAGGCGGGTTGCCGCGATGTTCGGCACCACCCGGTCGAGTGATTGGCGGTTGAGGTCGACTATCCACACGATCTCACCCAGTTCGGCAACCGAATGATCGAGAACTGCTTCCCACACAGCGCCCTCGTCGAGTTCGGCGTCACCGACCAGGGAGTACTGACGCCCGGTTCCGGCGCCGCCGAGGGAGGCGTCGACGTATCGGCGAGCGATGGCGCCCCAGATGGGAGCCGTCGCGCCGATGCCCACCGAACCGGTCGAATAATCCACCGGATCAGGATCTTTCGATCGACTCGGGTAGCTCTGCAGGCCCCCGAATTCGCGCAGAGTCGTCAGGTAGGACTCGTCGAGTTCACCGAGCAGATAATTGATGCCGTGGAGCACCGGCGCCGCATGCGGCTTGACGGAAACCCGGTCGCCGGAACGAAGTTGGCCGAACCACAGCGACGTCATGATCGAGACCATCGACGCGCACGAGGCCTGATGGCCGCCGACCTTGAGCCCGCTGGGATTCGGACGGACACGGTTGGCGTGATGGATCATCGCGGTCGACAACCACAGAACGCGCTTCTCGATCTCCGCCAGTGACTCGGGAGCGTTCTGGTCGATGTTGGGGCTGTTCACGGCCGGTCCTGCCTTCAGTAGTGGACATCGATCACCGCACCGCCTGTACCCCAGATCGTGGGGCCGACGATGTGGTTGTGATGTTTGGCAGGACTTCCTGAGGCCGAACCGTTCGGTGCGGCAAAGTCCAGCCGCACCTGTCGATCTGTTGTGCAGATTCTGCGTCAAAGTCCATCATCGGCATACAGATTGGGCAATAGCTACCCGGTGGATTGAGCAATGTGCGCAACACCGAGGGCTGTGCGCCGTGACAGGTGGGCACTATGCGCAGTGCACCGCCAGTCGCGCGCGGTCAGTCCATCAGGTCGTGGACGTAGCACCAGCGCCAGGATTCGCCGGGCTCGTGTGAGCGCATGACCGGGTGCCCGGTTTCGCGGTAGTGGTTGGTGGCGTGCTGATGAGGGCTGGAATCGCAGCATCCGACGTGGCCGCAGGACAGGCACATGCGCAGGTGAGACCAGTTATCCTCACCCAACTCGGCGCACTCCTGGCAGACGCCGGGCGTCAGCGCCGCCGGGTCTGTTTCGGGCGCATTGGTTAGTTCCTCGCAACCGGTGGGAGCGGGTGCGGGCTGCTGTGTGCGAGCTGCTGCTCGCTTCAGGATTTTCTTCATCGCCTTCCATACTGCATGCTGCCAGGGTGAACGGCATATTACTGGGGGTTGTAGTAGCGGCGTTGCTGGTGGCGGCGGTCGCGCGAAGGTTCGGGCTGTCTTCGCCGCTGATCCTCGTCCTGGTCGGTTTGATCGCCTGTCAGATACCGGGTGTTCCGGAATTGGAACTCGATCCCGACCTCGTCCTGTTCGTCGTGTTGCCTCCACTTCTGTACTCGGCAGCACTGGACAGTTCATACCTGGCTTTGCGCTCGAATCTGCGTCCGATCGGATTTCTCGCGGTGGGGCTTCCGCTGGCGACGACGGCTGCGGTGGGCTTTGTCGCCTACCTGATCGTGCCGGAGTTCTCGATAGCGGCTGCTCTGGTTCTCGGCGCCATCGTGGCGCCGCCGGACGCGGTGTCCGCGAGCGCAATCGGACGCAAGCTCGGCCTGCCGCGCCGGATCATGACCCTGCTGGGCGGGGAGAGCCTGCTCAACGACGCCACCGCTCTGACGGCGTACAAGGTCGCTCTCGCGGCTGCCGTCGGTACGGGTGCGACGCTGATCGGCGGCTTCGAGACCTTCCTCGTCGCGGCGGTCGGTGGAACGGTGATCGGCCTCGCGGTGGGGTTCGTCATCTCGAAGGTTCGCGGCAAGCTCCAGGATCCGGTGATGGAGAGCGGAATCGGATTGGTGGTGCCGTTCTTCACCTACCTGGCTGCGGAAGAGGTCCACGCGTCGGGCGTCATCGCGGTCGTCGTAGCCGGATTGTTCCTCGGCCAGCGCTCCACCCGCGCGAGTTATGCGACGCGTTTGCAGGACACGGCAGTGTGGAGGGCCGTCGACCTGATCCTGGAGTCGTTCGTCTTCCTGTTGATCGGTCTCCAATTGCCCAGTGTCGTCAACGGATTGCAGGGGTACAGCACTTCGATCGTCGTCTGGGCGTCGGTTGCCGTTCTCGTGACCGTCGTGGTGGTCCGAATCGCCTGGGTGTTCCCGTTCACGTACGTACCGCGCTGGCTGTCGCCGCGTATTCGAGCGAGGGAGCCGGAGATTTCGGCGCGGGCGGTGTTCGTCGTGTCGTGGGCCGGTATGCGAGGGGTCGTGTCGCTGGCAGCTGCCTTCGCCATTCCGCTGACGGTCAACAGTGGGGAGGACTTCCCGGGCCGTTCGCTGATCCTCTTCCTGACGTTTGTCGTCGTGGTCGGCACACTGTTGCTGCACGGCCTGACGTTGCCGTGGGTGATCCGTGTCCTCGGCGTGCAGGGGGACGAAGAGCAGTCCGACGCCCGCGCCGAGGCGGCAGCCCAGGACAAGGCTGCACGGGCCGCTGCGGCGCGGCTGGACGAATTGGTCGGAGCCGACGCCGACGACGTCCCTCAGGTCCGCAATCGTGCCGCGGACATCTTGCGAAGCTGGAACACCCACCGCGCGAACTCGGCGTGGGAGCGACTGGGACGCAGCGACGAGGATCTGGGGGAGAGCCCGTCGAACGCCTTCCGCTCGCTGCGCCTCGAGATGATCGATGCGGAGCGAGGCGTCTTCATCGCCGAACGCGATGCCGGCCGGATCGACGACGAGGTCCTCCGGAAGGTGCTTCGCGAGCTCGATCTCGAGGAAGCGACGCTCGACCGGGACTAGACCGGCTGGTCTGCTGTCCACGAAGGTAACCGCTGGCCAGGGTCGGTTTACCTGACTGTTGAGGCCTGCAACTTAACCGATTCCACTGAGCGAGACTCGATCCAATTTTCTGTGCCTCCCATCACAGACTGTTTCGTGTTCAACATCACGTCACGGTCTTACCCCGCCTTGGAGGCATTCGAATGAGTCGTAGTTCCCGCCGCGGAAGTCGCAGATTGGCTGCGGCTGCGCTGGCGATCACCGCAAGTATGTTCCTGGCGTCGTGCGCCGACAACGGCTCGAGCAATGGCGGCGGCGAATCCGCTGATTCCGGTTCCTCGCTGAAGATCGGCATGGTCAACGAGCAGGCCGATCCCGGCACTCCCACCAAGGGCGGCACGCTGACGTTCAGCGGTTACTCGGCGGTCACGACTCTCGATCCCGCGAAGGCTCAGGTTGCCGGCGCCACCGGTGGCAGCGAGCTCAGCGCCATCTACGACGTGCTCATGCGTTACGACCCGATCGGGCAGAAGTTCGAGCCCAAGCTCGCTCAGTCGCTCGAAGCGAGTTCGGACAGCAAGACCTGGACGCTGAAGCTCCGCGACGGTGTGAAGTTCAGCGATGGCACAGCTCTCGACTCGAAGGCCGTCGCCGACAGCATCAACCGCTACGTCACCAACAAGGGACCTCAGTCGAGCCTGTGGGCTTCCAAGGTTGCCTCGATCGACACCCCCGACGCGACGACCGTAGTCTTCAACCTCGTTGATCCGTGGACAGGCATCCAGTCGATGCTCGCCACCGGACCCGGCATGATCGTCGCCCCGAGCGCCCAGCAGGGTGACCAGTTCACCCCGATCGGCGCCGGCGCCTTCACCCTCGAGAAGTTCGCTCCCAACGAGGAACTGCTGTTGGCTGCTCGCCCCGACTACTACGACGGCGCACCGAACATCGACAAGCTCAAGCTGATCAGCATCGTCGGCGCTCAGCCCACCGCCGAAGCACTCAAGACGGGCGGCATCGACGCCGCGTACATGCGTACGCTCACCCCGATCCTGGATCTGATCGAGTCGGGTTACCCCGGCTTCGTCGACATCCCGTCGCTCGGTTACATCGCCAACGTGAACATGGCCCCGGGCCGCCCGGGCTCGGATGTCCGTGTCCGCCAGGCGATGGCGCTGGCCGTCGATCCGGAGACGCTCAACACCCGCGTCAACAACGGCAAGGGACTGCCCGGCCAGGAGATCTTCCAGGACACCTCGCGCTGGCACAACGACGTCGCACCGATCGGCGTCGATCCCGCCAAGGCGAAGGAACTGCTCGATCAGGCCAAGGCCGACGGCTACGACGGAAAGATCACCTTCCTCTCCATCCAGGAACCGTCCGCACAGGCGACGGCTCTGGCCATCCAGGCGATGCTCAACGCAGTCGGCTTCGACGCTCAGATCGAATACGTCACCGGTGCAGGTGATCTGGTCAAGCGGATGTACGCCGATCACGACTACGACATGAGCACCGCAGCACTGAGCCTCGCCGAGGCCGATCCCTACGAGCGTCTGTACACGGGCATCAAGTCCGGTGGCCGTAACAACGCGACCGGCTACTCCGACGCCGAAATGGATGCTCTCCTGGACAAGTTGGGCGTCGCAACCACCGACGAGGACAAGAAGGCAGTCCTGGCCCAGATCCAGGAACGCGCCAACGAAACCGTCCCGTGGCAGGTGTGGGGCAACGTCGCCGCACTCGACGTGTGGAACCAGAACGTTCACGGACTCGAGCAGAGCCTCGACGGAATCGTGCTCTTCGACGGAGCTTGGAAGTCCTAGAGAGCCTGAAGTTCACAGCCGGCCCCGCGCCCGTATTGCAGCGGATCGGGGCCGGCTGCGAACGAAGAAATGAAATCAGAGGAACTGCTGTGTATTGCGAGCTCGCTGTCCGAAGGAGACGAAATCGATGAACATCGGCGCAATAGGTAAGAAATTGGGCCAGCTCGTCATTGTGATCCTGATCGTCAGCTTCGGAACCTTCGTGCTGGCATCACTGATCCCCGGCGATCCCGCTGTCTCCGTTCTCGGTGAAGGCCGAACGCCTGCCGAGTACGAGGAAGTTCGGCAGCAGCTCGGACTCAACGATCCACTCCTGGTTCGCTATTGGGACTGGCTGACCAGCGCTCTCCAGGGCGACCTCGGCAACTCGCTCGTTCCCCCGCAGCAGGACGTCCTCACCGCGATCAGTTCCGCTCTCCCCGTCAGCGTTCAGTTGGCAGTGATGGGTCTGGTCATCGCACTCGTCGTCGCAGTTCCGCTCGCACTCTGGTCGGCGCACCACGAAGGCGGCGTCATCGACCGCGTCATCAGCGCCGCGACGTTCGGTGTTCTTTCCGTCCCGAGCTTCCTCGCCGGTCTGTTGCTGATCATGGTCACCGTCAACTGGCTCGGCTGGTTCCCGCGATCACAGTGGGTGCGCATCGGCGACAGCCTCTCCGGAAACCTCTCACACGCAATACTTCCCGCGATCACCATCAGCCTCCTCGAGATGGCGATGTTCACTCGCGTTCTCCGATCCGACCTGGTGACGACGCTCCGTGAGGATTACATCCTCGCGTCGAAGGCCAAGGGAATGCCCACGCTGCGAGTGCTTTTCAGTGACGCGCTCCGCCCGTCGTCGTTCTCGCTCATCACGATGATGGGTCTGGCTCTCGGCGGCATGATCGGCAGCACCGTGATCGTCGAGACGCTGTTCTCGCTGCCCGGAATGGGCACGCTCATCGTCCGCGCAGCGCAGCAGGGTGATTCGCCGATGCTGCTCGGCGCGGTGGTCGTGATCGCGGTCATCTACGTCCTCGTCAACAGTGCGATCGATGTTCTGTACACCTATCTTGACCCGAGGAGTCGTCGTGTCCATGTCTGAAGTGACGCCAGACGGAGCGGCCCCGTCGCCGGCCCCGTCCGAGGTGATGACATACCGGCAGCAGACAGTCCTGCTGGCTCCCGGTCCCGTCGAGACGCTGGAACAGCCCAAGAATCTGGTCCTGATCGGATCGATTCTCACAGTGGTCGGCGTTGCGCTGCTCGGCACCGCACTCTTCGGTTCAGCGATCATGATGACCGTCCGCATCGTGCTCGCGCTCGTTGCCCTGGTTTTCCTCTTCAAGGGGCTCGGCAAACTCGGTACGTCCAAGTGGGGCAGTCAGTTCGATCTCTCGTACTGGTTGGCGTGCATCTGGCTGGTCGCGCTGATCCTGGCCGCGATCTTCGCGCCGCTGCTGCCGCTCGGTGAGTACAAGGACACGGTCAAGACCTTGGCCGAGCCGGGCTTCGCATCGCCGAGCCTGCTCTCCGATCATCCGTTGGGTACCAACAACTTCGGTCTCGACCTGCTCGCCCGCGCCCTGTTCGGTGCGCGCGCTTCCTTGACTGTCGCCATCTGCGCCGTGCTGATCGGCATGATCATCGGTGGCACCATCGGCGTCATGGCCGGCTATTTCCGTGGCAAGGTCGACGCCGTGGTCGGAATCCTGACCAACTCGCTGCTGGCCATTCCTTCTCTGGTGCTGCTCATCGCACTGGCCGCGGTGCTCACGTCGAACCTGCGCAACATCACCCTCGCACTGTCGATTCTCTGCATTCCCAGCATGGTTCGAATCGCCAGGGCAAACACCATCGTCGTCGCCCAACGGGAGTTCGTGCTTGCCGCGAGAGCCATGGGCGCCACCAAATGGCGCGTCATCTGGCGCGAGTTGGTTCCCAACGTCCTCGTTCCCGTCGCCGCGCTCGGCCTGGTGGCCGTCTCCGGCCTGATCGTCGCGGAAGCATCACTGAGCTTCCTCGGACTCGGTATCGCACAACCTGATCCGACCTGGGGCAACATGATTGCGGAAGGTCAGGGCGGGATCGTGGAGAAGCATCCGTTCATCGTCCTGGTACCAGGCGTCTTCCTCTTCCTGACGGTGTTCTCCTTCAACCTCATCGGCGAGAAGTATCGGAGTAAGCTGTGACCACTTCAGCTCAGAACGGCGTTCCGCTGCTGCAGGCGGACAACATCAGAACCGTATTCGCCACTCCCCGTGGCCAGTTGCGAGCAGTCGACGGTGTCTCGATCCACGTCTCCGCCGGCGAGACTCTCGGCATCGTGGGTGAATCCGGTTCCGGCAAGTCGGTTCTCGGGCGCACCATCATGGGACTGCTCCAGAAGGGTCCGGCTCTCGACATCAGCGGGACGGTGACGTTTGCCGGCCGCGACATGTCGACGATGAAGAAGTCGGAGATGAAGCACTTCTGGGGACCCGAGATCGCCATGGTCTTCCAGGATCCGATGACCTCGCTCAATCCGTTCAAGCGCATCGGTACCCACATCACCGAATCCTTGAAGTTCCACCTGGGTCTGAAGAAGGACGCGGCCCGCGATCGCGCAGCGGAACTCCTGTCGATGGTGGGTATCCCCGAGCCCAAGCGTCGGCTCGACCAGTACCCCCACGAACTTTCGGGCGGTATGCGACAGCGCGTGGTCATCGCGATGGCCCTGGCCTGCGAGCCGAAACTGCTGATCGCGGACGAGCCGACCACCGCTCTCGACGTGACGGTGCAGAAGCAGATTCTCGATCTGCTCGCCTCACTCAACGACAAGCTCAATATGGCCGTCATCCTGATCAGCCACGACCTCGGTGTGGTCTCGGGTCGATCGGACCGTGTTGCGGTCATGTACGCCGGTTCCGTTGTGGAAACGTCGGCAACCGAAGAGTTGTTCACTCGTCCGCGTCATCCGTACACCGAAGCGCTGATGGCCGCGATTCCGCGACTCGAATCGCCGACGCACACAGTGCTGCAGACAATTCCGGGTGGACTCCCGGACATGACGAAGCCGATCACCGGTTGCCGCTTCGCGGCTCGCTGCCGTTACGCCCAGGACGACTGCCTGACCGGCGACCCGGCCCTGGCTCCCGGCGGACCGGGGGACAACACAACCGAAAGCCACACGTTCGCGTGCCACTACCCGGTCGACACCCCTGAAGGCACAACGGCATTGGTCGCCAACGAGAAGGCCGGCACTACCGCAGCGGGCCTGACGCTCGCGGTGAAGGAGATGGTCTGATGACTGCAGCAACCGATACCAGGCAGTCCGAGACGGTGGACGCGGCCTTGACGGTCGAGGACTTGGTTGTCGAATTCAACGTCGGCAAGGGGCAGACGGTTCACGCCGTGTCCGGAATCAGCTTCACCGTCGCGCCGGGCGAAACCTTGGGCGTGGTCGGTGAATCCGGCTGTGGCAAGTCCACGGCGGGCCGGGCGATCATGCAGTTGCCCTCACCGACGTCGGGCTCGATCCGCCTCGGAGAGACGGAAATGACGGCACTGGGCGCGGAAGAATTGCGTCGCAGCCGTACTCAGCTGCAGATGATCTTTCAGGATCCCATCTCCTCCCTGAATCCCCGTCGCAAGGTCAAGGCTCTCATCACCGAGGGTCCGTCGATCTGGGGTGGAAAAGACAAGGCCGCCATCGACGCTCGGGCACGCGAGGTTCTTGCCGAGGTCGGGTTGGACCCGGACATGGTGTGGGATCGAACCCCACGCGAACTCTCGGGTGGTCAGTGCCAGCGCGTGTGCATCGCCCGCGCATTGATGCTCGACCCCAAGGTCCTGATCTGTGACGAGCCGGTCTCGAGCCTCGACGTCTCCGTGCAGGCGCAGATTCTGAACCTGCTCGAGGACGCGAAGAAGCGTCACGGGCTGTCGCTGCTGTTCATTGCGCACAACATGGCCGTCGTGAAGAACATCAGTGACCGCGTGATGATCATGTACTTGGGCCGCGTCTGCGAAATCGTTCCCGCAGAAGACATGCAGAACCGCGCGCTGCACCCGTACACGCAGCTACTGCTGGCGTCGATTCCCGATCCCGACGCCACCGTCACTGCGGCGCAGAACGTCGAGCAGAAGGTCATCGAACTGCCCTCGCCGCTCAATCCGCCCAGTGGCTGCCGCTTCCGCACGCGGTGCCCGCTGGCTACTGATCTCTGCGCCGAGGTAGTTCCCGAGCTGCGTCTCGTCGAGGGCGGCCATCAGGTGGCGTGCCACAACGTGTGACTACACGCGAAGCATGTTGCGTACGTGACCGGTTTCGTTGATCGACCCGACCCTGCGGCTTCCGTTTCGCGACACGAGAATGCGCGTGACGGACACGTACTCGATCGGGAAGGTCAACGGGCGCTCCAGTCCGAGCAGTTCCTGCAGAACGATGTTGACGACGCCGCCGTGGCAGAAGATCGCCACGGTGGCGTCGTTGTCCGTTGCCGCGACTATCTCGTCGATCGCACCGAGGACTCGCGCACGAAAGGCGTCGCCGTCCACCGACTCGGGGAGCCAGCCGGCTTTGATTCGCGCATAGGTTTCCGGCGCCCGCTCCAGGACCTCGTGCATCGGGATGTAGTGCGGCTGCTCGTAGTCGTATTCCGCCAGACCCTCGCGCTGGGTGACCGGAAGGCCCAATATCTGCGCTACCGGGGCTGCGGTCTCGAGTGCGCGCTTCTGCGGGCTGCTGAAGAGTCCGGTGATCCGGTACGGCGCCAGTGCTGCGGGCAGCCGTAGTGCCTGGGCACGACCTTCGTCGGTCAGCGAGGGATCTGCGCGGCCTTCGGTGACCTCGGCCAGTTCGGGGAGCGCGTGTCGGATCAGGAGTAGTTGCACCTACGTCACCTTGCCATGTAGAGATCGAACGCCACCACGAGGTTTCGGCCGTCGCGTTTTGCCTGGTACATCGCGTTGTCGGCGATATCGAGCAGAGTCTCCATGCCCGGCATCGCGCGATCGGCCCAGGCGACGCCGATACTGACCGTTCCCGCGAAACCGCGAATGGATCGCGCGTGGGCCTCTTGCGCCTCTCTGATGCGCTCCGCGAGGTGGATGGCTTCCTCGAAGGTGCAGTCGGCGGCGGCGACGGCAAATTCTTCACCACCCAGTCGGCCGGAGAGTCCCAGCCCTTCGGTAGCGGCGAGGAGGGTGTTTCCGAACTGTTCGAGGACCGAATCGCCGGTGAGGTGACCGAGGTTGTCGTTGATCGATTTGAAGTGGTCGAGATCGAGCATCATGACGGCGATCGGTCGTTGTGCCGCGTGCTGGGCGTCGAGGAGTTCCTGCGATTGGGTCCAGAACGCGTGGCGACTCAGCGTTCCGGTGAGGGCGTCGCATTCGGCGATGCGTTGGAGTTCTCGCTCAGCGCGCCGCTGTGCGCCAGTGGCGACGGCTACGGCGATGGGGGAGAGTGCCATCAAGATGACGGAGATCCGGGTGGTCACCCCCTCACTGAGTAGGTGCACCGGATCTGCCAGTGCCAGACGTCCCTTACCCGCCATGACCAGTGCCCACGCGCTCCATCCGGCTGCCAGGAGTGAAGTGCTGAACAGTGAGACACGCATTGCGCACCACAGGAGCGCCGGCATCGGCAGCAGCAGCGCAAGGGCTCCCTGAACCTCCAGGGCGAGTGGCAGACAGGCCAGGAGAGCGGCCAGAGGCGCCAGGATCTGTGCGAGCCGCCTCAAGCGCAGACTCTGCCGCACGGACGGCCCGCAGGTTCTTCGAATGTGTTCGAGCGTCGGTGCCGACAGAACGATCGGCAGCACGATCAGATACGTACACAGGTCGGCGAAGAACCACCCCACCAATTCCGTTGCCGCACCGCTTCCTTCGTGGAGTTGAGTGCGTAGTGCGCTGGCGGACCCGGCCGTGAACGACGCCAGAACCGAGATGAGGAAGATTCTGGCCGTGTACTTCGTCTCGGAGATTCGCCGCGGAAAGCAGCCGAGCAAGTTCGCGGCGATCAATCCTGTCGTGACGCCGACCAGATTGATCGCATTCAGTTCGAAGGCCCTCTGCACGGGGCTTCCGGTCGCAAGATCCGCCGTCAGCAGCGCGGCGCCGCCGACAGCGAGTCCGATCGGCGCAAACGAGCGCGGGTTACGGAGGAGAATGCCCAGAAGGATCGCGTTGGCGGGCCAGAAGGTCGACAGAAAACCGGGCGGACGGGCGGCGATGCCCGCCAGGGCGACAACGAGGATCGCCACGAAAATCAGGCACGAGCGCACCCGACGTGTCGAACGGTCCATGGTCAGCCTGTCGTAGAAAGCAGAAGCTGTCCGAGACTAGCAATGATCCGGCTACTGTCCGAGTTGTAACTTTAAGTGTCATCCCCGACGGTTCGGCTGCGTGAGGCGCCGAATCAAGTTCGCCAACTCCTCGGGTTGGTCGATCATCGCGTGGTGATGCGCCGGGCGCAGGACGTGAAAACTCCCACCGAGGTAGGTGGCGAGTTTCTGCTGCTTTGCCATCCAGGCGATGGACCAGGGAGTGGTGTGGCCAGTGTGTGCGGCTACGACGCTGAGGTCGATGTCGGGCAGTGGATGCTTGCTCGAGCGTCGTAAAGCGGTGAGCTCCAGCGCCATATCGGTGTACGCGACGTATTCGATCATCGCCGCTTCCAGATAATGAGGCTCGCGGTAGATCTTCCGGACCCATTCGAGAGTGGCTTCGGACGACCCACTCGGCGGCACGGACTGGTTGAGGATCTTGCGCGTCGTCGTACCGAGGAGTCGTTGGAGCCCGGTGGTGCTGAACGAAGCCGCGGCGGCTCGGGAGGCGATCAGCAGCAGGTCGCGGGGGAAAAGACGTTTCGGCTCCTTCTCGGCACTGGAATCGAGGAGGAGCATCCCCGCCGCCCGATCGGGGAACAGGCGCGCGAAGCCTTCGACGTAGAAGCCGGCGATGGAGTGGCCGACCACCACGGCCGGACCACTCAGTCCCAGAGTGTCGAGCACGTCGCGGATCCGCTGAGCTTCGCCGCGGACGGTCGGAACTTCGGAAGTAGGCTCGCTGAGCCCGAAGCCCGGGCGATCGAAGCGGACGACGGTGTGGTCCGACTGAAGATGACGCGCGCAGTCATCCCAGTCGAACCAATTGCCCGCCAGCCCACCGCACAGGACGACGACGGGGCCGTCGCCCTCGGCAAGAACATGCAGTCGGCTCTCGCCGACCTGCAAGATCTCGCCCGGTGGTTTCACGTGGAACAATTCCGGCACGCGAGAATCCGGACTACTGACGCGGTTTCGCGAGGGGGAAGGCCAGCGTCTCGCGGATGCTGCCACCCGTGATCAGCATGACGATTCGGTCGACGCCCATCCCGAGACCACCCGTCGGCGGCATCGCGTGTTCGAGGGCTTGGAGGAAGTCTTCGTCCAATTCCATCGCTTCCGGGTCGCCGCCGGCCGCGAGCATCGACTGCTCGGTGAGCCGGTTGCGCTGATCCACAGGGTCGGTCAGCTCGCTGTATGCGGTTCCGAGTTCGACGCCCCACGCCACCAGGTCCCACTTCTCGGCGACGCCGGGGATGCTGCGGTGCGGCCGGGTGAGCGGCGACATCGAGGTGGGGAAGTTGGTGTAGAACGTCGGAAACTCCGTGTAGTCCTCGACCAGATGCTCGTACATTTCCTGCGCGATGGCGCCGGTATCCCAGCTGGACTGGTACGGGATCTCATTGGCGTCGCACAACTTCTGCAGGTCTTCGAGACTTGTCTCGGGGGAGACGTCGACACCAAGTTTTTCGGCGACGGCGCCGTGCATCGTCTTCACCGGCCACTCACCGGAGATGTCGACCTCGACCAGTTCGCCGTCCGGGCCGGGACGCATGATGATCTCGCGACCGAATGCTGCGACGGCCGCCGCCTGGATCAGCTCGCGGCACATCCGCATCATGCCCTCGTAGTCGCTGTGGGCTTCGTAGGCCTCGAGGATCGTGAACTCGGGATTGTGTTTGAAGTCGACGCCCTCGTTGCGGAACACGCGGCCGATCTCGAACACCTTCTCCATACCGGCGACGCACAACCGCTTCAGGTACAGCTCGGGTGCGATGCGGAGATAGAGGTCGAGGTTGTACGCGTTGATGTGTGTCAGGAACGGAGCGGCATTCGCGCCGCCATGCACCTGCTGCAGAATCGGGGTCTCGACTTCGAGGTATCCGCGACCACCGAGTGAATCGCGCAGCGACTTCACGACGGCGCTTCGAGCCTCGAGCAGTTCGCGGGCCTTCGGGTTGAGGGCGATGTCGAGGTACCGCTGGCGGACGCGGGTCTCGGGATCCGAGAGGCCCTTCCACTTGTCCGGCAGCGGGTGCAGGCACTTGCCGTTCATGCGCCACTCGACGGCGATGAGCGACAGCTCGCCCTTGCGGCTGCGCCCGATGGTTCCGCTGACTTCGATCAGGTCACCGAGATCGAACTCGGCAGCGAACTCCGCCAACTTCTCGCGGCCGACGTTGTCCTGGTCGACCAGAACCTGGATGTCGCCGGACCAGTCGCGCACGTCCGTGAACACCACTCCGCCGTAGTCGCGGACCCGCAGGAGGCGTCCCGCGATTCGCACGCGGGTGCCCTCCGGTGACTTCGCTGCGGCGGCAATCGTGTGGGTCGGCGGATAGGCGACGGGGTACGCGGCGATCCCTTCGTCGGCCAGTTGCGCGAGCTTGTTCATGCGCACGCGGACCTGCTCGGGTCGACGCGGACCGTTGGTCGTGACCGTCGGCGCCGAGTCCGGCGGGCTGCCGTCGGCATGCAGTCCTTCGGACGTCACCAGAGCTGCCGGCACCGCCGCATGCGTACCGGTGTGCTTGACGACCTGGCTGGACTTGCGCCCGAAACTGGGCAGCACCACAAAGCCTTCGGCGATGGCCGACGCGAATCCGACGCGCGGCAGTTCGCGGTTGTCCTCGAAGCAGAGGAAGCGCGGCGCCCAATCCGGCTGGTATTTCACGTTCGAGCGGTACAGCGCTTCGAGCTGCCACCAGCGGGAGAAGAAGACGAGCACCGAGCGCCAGATGCGGAGGATCGGGCCCGCGCCGATGCGCGAACCTTCCTCGAACACCGAGCGGAACACGGCGAAGTTGAGCGAAACTCGCACGACGCCGATCTCGTCCGAACGTGTGGCCAACTCCGAGACCATCAATTCGACGACACCGTTGGGCGCCGTCGGCTTACGGCGCATCAGGTCGAGCGAAACACCGTTCGGTCCCCACGGCACGAGCGAGAGCATGCCGACGACGCTTTCGTCCTCGGTGCCTTCACCCATGACGGCTTCGACGAGGAGGCAATCGCCGTCGAGGTGATCGCCCAGTCGGCCGAGCGCCATGGAGAAGCCGCGCTCGGTGTCGGTGTCGCGCCAGTCGTCGGCGCGGATGATGACGGCTGCCATGTCCTCGGGCGGGATGTCGCGATGGCGTCGCATCCGCACGGTGACGCCGTGACGCCTCACGCGGGTGACCGCCTGGCGCACCGGGCGCATGTCGCGTCCGTTGAGATTGAACTCGCGGGTGCGCAGGATCGCTTCGTCGCCGAGCTGCAGGACGCTCAGGCCCGCCTTCTTGTATGCCGTCGCCCCGGTTTCGCTGGCGCCCATGACGGCCGTCGCCCAGCCGTACTGCGACGCGAGCCCCTGCCACGCTTCGATGGCGTGCGGCCACGCTTCAGGATCACCGATGGGATCACCACTGGCGAGGCAGACGCCGATCTCGACGCGGTACGTGATCGCGGCCTTGCCGCTCGGCGCGAAGATGACCGCCTTGTCGCGGCGGGTGGCGAAGTAAGCGAGAGAGTCGTCGGCACCGAAGTTCTGGATCAACCCGCGGATCGCGGACTCGTCATTTCCGGTGAGGGCGTTGTTGGAGCGTTGCGCGCGGAAGAGCGTCATGACGGCGGCGAGTAGCGCGATGGCACCGAGGAGACCGAGGACCGTGTTGACGAAGACACGCGGGTGGCCGTCGAACACCTCGTTGTCGACCGAAGCCGCCGCGGTGACGCGGTTCAGGGCCCACAGGAATCGCTGGTTCTGCGGTAGGTCACCTGGGAAGAGTTCGACAAGGCCCCAACCGATCACGGTCGCTACAGCCATGCCGCCGATCAGCACGCCGAGTGCTTTCCAGCCGGCGCCGCGCCGTACGCGTGTGTAGAACTCGGGCCTCGCCGCGATGAGGATTCCGATCACGACAAGCAAAACGACAACGGCCACGGCGTTGTTCGGGTTCTTGTCGACGATCGCGGAGGCGATGTTGGTGAGGGTGATCAGTGACAGGTAGATCGTCAGCAGCCACCAGGCGATGCGCTTGCGGCTCGCGAGGGCGGCGGCGAGCAGGGCGACGACGAGCGCCCACGACAGGCTCGTATCCGGTGCGTCGAAGTAGTAGCTGTCGATGTATTCGCGTGGGACGCGGAGGATATGCCGCAGTACCGGCGAGATGCTCCACAGGAACACCAGTACGGAGAAGACTCCGAGGATCAGTCCCGAGATATGGGGAACCTGGCTGAACCGCCCTTTGCGGAATCGACGCGCCTGGCGCGGATTTTCGGGTGGCGATTCCACCAACTCTGCAGTGGTGTCCGATACCTCGGTCAATGGTGCCATCGAGCTTCCTCTCCTACCGGTCGATCAGATCCTCACGCTAAGTGTGGTCTGTCGTGTCCAGTTTTGTGGGAGGAGGAAGATGATTGACATGACCGACAACATTCCAGCAGTACCCATCCGCGACGAAATGATTCGGCTCGGTCAGTTTCTCAAGCTCGCGAACCTCATCGAATCGGGCGCGGAGGCCAAGGAAGTGATCGCCGACGGCATGGTTTCGGTCAACGGTGAGGTCGAAGATCGCCGTGGCCGTCAGCTTCGTGACGGCGATGTCGTCGAGATCGGCGGGATGGCCGCCAAAGTGGAAGCCCCCGCCTGATCCCGCGACTTCTGACTAGCTTTCGCGAACGACGACGCCGTCCTGGTCGCTGTAAACGATCTCGCCGGGGTTGAAGGTGACTCCGCCGATTTCGATCGGCACGTTCTTCTCGCCCGAACCGGTTTGCGTGCTCTTGCGCGGGTTGGTGCCCAAAGCCTTGACGCCGATGTCGAGGGTGCGCAGGATCGCGGAGTCGCGGACGGCTCCGTTGACGATGACGCCGGCCCAGCCGTTGTCGACGCCGCGGCCGGCAATGATGTCGCCGACCAGGGCGGTGTGGATGCTCGCGTCACCGTCGACGACGAGGACTCCGCCGTTGCCCGGTTCACTGAGGGTCTGCTTCACGAGCAGGTTGTCCTGGAAGCACTTGATGGTGGTGATGGGGCCGGCAAAGACTTCACGTCCACCGAACTGGGTGAACTGCGTGTCGCAGCTACGGATGTCGGGTCCGATCTCGTCGGCAAGGTCAGCGGTCGCTACAGGCTCGGTCATGCCCCACAGGATAGTCGGCGGGGCTCGGGCCTAGTTGTCGTCGGGGAGTATGCCGTTCAGCACTATGTCGGCAAGAGAATCGGCAAACGGTCCCGGGTCCGAGACGTCACGGACCGACAGCGCGAAGATGGCCGCGCCAGCCATGATGTCGAGAAGAGCGTCGGCGTCGACGCCGCTTCGGATGTCGCCGCGCTCTCTCGCCGCCTCGAGTCGACGGTTCAGCTCGACGCGGACTCCGGCCAGTTGCCGCACCACGAGAACGTCGCGTAATTCCGCGTTTGTTCGCACTTCGCTCATCAATCCGGGAGCAGCGGCTCGTGTGGCGGGAGCTGCGAACAGAGCAACCGCGCCGTGCACCAGCGCGCGGATCTGATCCGTGATCGTGCCCTCGGTGCCGAGTTCGGTGTCGATGTCCGCGCCCTGTTCGACGTCGAGTACGGGATAGATCGCGTCGTTGACGATGTGTGCCTTCGACGGCCACCGACGGTAGATGGCTGGACGTCCTACTCCCGCACGCGTGGCTATGGCGTCGATGGACGTGCCCGCGTACCCCTTTTCTTCCAACAGTTGCCTGGTCGCGTCCAGTACTGCGTCGTCGATTGCAGGGTTTCGCTGCGGGCCCAGGCGGTGCTGAGTTTCGGAATCTTTGGACATTTTGGGCAAATCCCTTGCGGTATCGCTGTGATGGCCGTTACATTCTGTCACGGCTTTAGTCGATACATATTGTATCGACAATCGGCACGTGCGCATCGGCGCCACCGAACCACGAGGAGTGGTGATGAACCTTCGAACCGAAACCGAAAACTCCGGCGAAGATCCCGACTACGCCGAATTTGCCAGGCCCGGCGAATCCCGCAACGACCCGGCAGAGATGCGGCGCAGCCTCGAAGGCTGGCTCGCGACCGTGCTGTGGCGAGGCTCGAAACCTTCCGTGACCTCGGTCGAGGTGCCGGCCGCGAACGGCATGTCCAACGAAACTGTGCTTTTCGATGCGACGTGGATCGAGGACGGGATTCGAGCCGAGCATCGCTTGGTCGCCCGTATCGCCCCGCGGGACAGTGCGGTACCGATCTTTCCGTCTTACAACCTGGACCAGCAGTTTCGGGTCATGAGCGCCGTCGCCGCTCACACGTCGGTGCCGATCCCGCGGGTGTACTGGTCCGAGAGCAACCCGGACGCGCTCGGCGGCGAGTTCTTCGTGATGGAACGGCGTGAGGGCGAAATCCCGCCCGATGTCATGCCGTACACGTTCGGATCCTGGCTCTCGGAAGCTTCGGCCGACGACTGTTCTCGACTCCAGCAGTCATCGGTCCGGGTGCTCGCCGAGCTACACGCTATGGCCGATCCGCACCTCGCACTCCCCGAGTTGTGCCGCGATGGTGCCGAACCGACTGGGGCAGAAGCACTTCGCGCGCACCTTGACGACCAGCGGCGCTATTACGAGTGGGCAACAGCCGACGGACCAGGATCTCCGTTGATCGAGCGCGGTTTCGACTGGATCGAAGCGAACTTCCCCGCCGATGCCGGTTCCGCAGTGCTCTGCTGGGGTGACTCGCGGATCGGAAATGTCATCTACCGCGACTTCGAGCCGGCGGCGGTCCTCGACTGGGAGATGGCCACACTGGGGCCGCGTGAGCTGGACCTCGGCTGGATGATCTTCCAGCACAGGTTCTTCGAGGATCTCGCTGCCATGGCCGGACTCCCCGGAATGCCGGACTTCCTTCGTCGCGAGGACGTGGCAGATGCCTACCGCTCGCTTTCGGGCCACCAGGTTGTGGATCTAGATTTCTACATCCTTTACGCCGCGCTGCGGCACGCGGTGATCATGTTCCGAGTCCAAAGTCGCGCAGTGGCTTTCGGTCAGGCCGAATTCCCCGACAACCCGGACGAGATGATCCTGCACCACAAAACACTCGAAGCCATGCTCGACGGCACCTACTGGGAGTCGCTCGCAACATCCCCGCTCACAACAGGAGATGCACGATGACACTGTCCCCGCTCGACGACTACCCGGTACATCAGATCGCCGAGACCATCCGCCACGTGGGCACCTCGGATCGAAACTTCTACGACCGTTACTACTTCAACTGCCATGCAGGCGTCGACGGCGACACCGAGCCACTGTTTCTCATCATCGGTCTCGGTCAGTACCCCAATCTTGGTGTATGCGACGGCTTTGCGGTTCTTCGGCGCGGCGATGACCACATAGTCTTCCGGGCATCCCGAGCCTTGGGTGACGATCGTATGGACCTGTCAGTAGGCCCGCTGCGAATCGAAATCATCGAGGGTCTGCACCGCCTACGTGTGGTGTTGGACCCGAGTCCCGAAGCGCCGGACCTGAGCTTCGACCTCACCTTCGAGTCCGACGGCCCCGCCAATCTCGAGGCCAGACATTTCCATCGCCAGCTCGAACGAGTCACCTTCGACACGCAACGATTCGTGCAGACCGGAACATGGTCCGGATCCTTGACCGTCGACGGCGACGTCATCCCGGTCACCCCGGAGACGTGGCGGGGTAATCGCGATCGGTCCTGGGGTGTGCGACCGGTCGGCGAAGCGGAACCGCCTGGACGCAAGGCAGATCCGGCGATAGCCGGCAGTCAGAACTTCTTCTGGATTTACTCGATCATGCAATTCGGCGACTTCACCATCGTCACGATCGTCCAAGAAGATCAGCATGGACGCCGAATCCTCGAAGATGCGACTCGCGTCTGGGCGGACCGCTCGCGCGAGCCGGAGTGGTTGGGTCGACCGGACCACCAGCTCACGTTCATTTCCGGTACTCGCGAGGTGAAGAGCGGAACTCTGTACTTCCGGCGTCCCGGTGCACCAGGCGAATCCGACCACATCCTGGAGATAACCTGCGAACCGATTCTGCCCAACTACATCGGTGTCGGTACGGGCTACGGACTCGAGCAGGATTGGCGCCACGGGATGTGGCAGGGAGAACTGGTGGTTCAGGGCCTGCGAGAGAAGGTTTCGGACATCGAACCGTGGAAGAAGATGCTGTGCCCGGTCGACAGCTTGGCTCGGTTCACCCTCGTCGAGGACGGCGTAACCCGCACCGGGACAGGCCTGTTCGAGGTAGCAGTCATCGGACCTCACCAGCGATACGGATTTACCGGCATCGGTGATGTCGCTCCGTAACTCCAGATCACCACACCACAAATCCCAAACTGCAGAGAGAGGCACTGCCACATGTCCACACGCACACGAATGTTGTTCGCTCGCACTGCAAAGGCCGCCGCATTAGTTGTTACAGGTGGTCTGATGTTTGCTGCTCCCGCCACGGCAATCCCGCTCGACCTGGGCTCTCTCAACACAGGCTCGCTTGGAGCGGTCGATCTCGGCTCGCTCGATCCTGTCCTCGCGCCGACACCGAACTTGGCCTCCGTGGCCAACTTTCGCGACGTCGCCGGCAACGACGGTAGGGGATACGCCACCGTCGACGGCTCACACCTCAAGCGCGGCGTCATCTACCGGTCCAATGCGCTGACCGCGACCACCGACGCAGACAAGACGACACTCACCGGCCTCGGACTTGCCGACGCCTATGACCTGCGCGGCGCAACCGAGATCTCCAACCCGTTCATCGGTGGCGCGGACAAACTCCCGGACGGTGTGACGCACACGAACATCCCCATCGAGTTCAAGGATCTCACTCAGCTCGCCACAACTATCAAGTCGCCGGAAGAGGCCAAGCAGTTCTTGGTCGACACCAACCGCAGTTTTGTCACCGATCCCGTTCGCCGTGCCGGCTTCAAGCAGGTCCTCTCGGACATCGCTGCGAGTGACGGGGTGCAGTTGTTCCATTGCACCTCAGGCAAGGACCGCACGGGTTGGACCGCGATGTTGCTGCAGTCCATCGCCGGTGTCCCCGCCCAGACGATCATGGACGACTATCTGTTGAGCAACACCTACCTTCAGGCGACCAACGAGAAGATCCTTGCGCAGATCTCTCAGGCCCTGAGCCCGCAGGTGGCGACCAATCTCGAGCCGGCCCTCGGTGTCGACGCTTCGTACCTGGAAGCTGGACTCGCGCAGGTAGCCAGCGATTACGGAACCGTCGACGGTTATCTCACCGAAGGTCTCGGACTCACTGCGGACACGATCGCGCTTCTGAAGGCCAAGCTGGTCGGCTAGTTTCTCGCTGCTAAAACGCTTGAACGAACGAGTACCAGTCGCCGTCGAACTCCTGGTATCCGATCTCGCCGTCGCGGCGGGGCTTGCCGAGATATGGTGCGCCGTCAGGTAAGTACGCCAATCCGATCGAATCGATTAGACCACCCTCGATGTGGAAGCGGCACCCGTTGCCGACGGGCCAGACCTGCAGGACCCGGTAGACGCCAATTGTTTGGTTGTCCATCGACTTCTGGCAATCCGCGGCCACTGCTTCGAGCGAATCTTTCGACAATGCAAACGCAGCACGCGAAGGGACGGACAAGGTCACGAGCGCACCGGTGACGAGCACGATCACCGGCGCGATCGTGCTCAAACGCAGAGTTTTGTACTTCATCCAGCCAATCAGGCTGAGTATCAACCACACTCCGCCCAAACCGAGCAGTACTGAGGCTGCGAGCGCAAAGAACGGAAAGTACACAACCGGCGGCATGAAGGACCACACGATGACGCCGCATGTGAGAGTGACAAGCACTGCGGTGACAATCGCTGTCACCTTCCACCAGGATGCCGGACCTCCGCGCTTAGTTACCGGATCACCGTCAGTCATCGGACAACCCTTGCACACCGCAGTAACTGCGGAGCGGCAACGAACGGAATCGTCCACTGATATACGTCGGGGTCGTCGTGCGTAGATCCGCGAATTGAACATTTTCGGCGCCAGCCAGTCCTCTAATGTCTGAGGGTATGGTCGGATTGTGAACCAGGATCTGATCATTCGCCGCTACCAGCCCTCGGATGAGGACGTGGTCGTCGACCTGTGGTCGCGCGCTGCCCGTGAAGCCCATCCGTTCCTTGCGGGTGAGGGGACGGGCGAACGCGAGCAGAAGATGCGAGAGGTCTATCTGATTCAGGCCGACAATTGGGTCGCTGAGCACAACTCCGCTGTCGTTGGACTGTTGGGAATGATCGGCTCCGAAATCGGGGGACTGTTCGTCGCGCCGGCGTCACAAGGGTTGGGCGTCGGGCGGGCGTTGGTCGAACACGCCACAACCATGCACGGCGAGGTGACACTGGAGGTCTACACGCTCAACGATCGCGCCCGCAGGTTCTATGCGCTGATGGAGTTCGAAGAAGAGGGGCGTCGACACGACGCCGAGACGAACCATGAATTGATCACCCTGCGTCGCGCGGGTCGAGGCTCTTCCCTTTCCCAGGCATGAGAATTACGGATCAGCCCAGCACGGGCCTGACATTGTGCACAGATCTGGCGGCTACCGATTGGCTGGTCGATCAGGATCTTCCTTGGTATCAGTTGGCGGGGCGCGGCCCGATCGGATTTCCGAAGTATGCGCGCTTACGGTTCATCCCCGATCCGAGCTTTCCCGGTCAGAAATCCAATGATGTCGACTTCGATCAAACCGGGCCGGAAGAGAAAGTGCTGATCGGCTTCGCCCTGGATGTGTTGTCCAGTTACACAACCACACCCGACGAGTGCTATTTCTGCATGTGGACCGGGTGGGGGTCGGCAGTCGGTGATGACGTTCCGCGGTTCGAGATCCCCAATCGTGACTACTGGCTCTTTCGTGGAACGCTTGCCGACTACGCCGATTGGAGCGTGGAAAACTCAGCTCGTTGGCCGTGGGGTTCTTCCCCTGATCCGGCCTTCATCTGGCCGGCTGATCATTCCTGGTGCATAACCAATGATGTCGATCCACATTTCGCGACCATTGCGGCCCCCGAGGAGGCCATCATTCGAATTGTGGCTGATTCGCGGATCGACGCCGTGCTCGACGACCCGGATATCGATCCGCCGTATTGGCACTGACGCCCGATCACTTCCAAGTCTCGAGTTCGACTACCAGCGTGTTCCAGCGGACGCCGAAATCGGTAGGTACCCAACTCGTCTCGCAGTACACCGTCGGCCCGTCGAAGACGACGTTGAAGAGACCGGGATGAATTGTCGTCAAGAGTGTTTCGTGTTGAACGAGGTGGCCGGGCCGCTCTTTCACCCGCACGCGCCCGGTGGGCTGAGTGCGGTATCGAGTCCAGAGGTAGCGATCCCACACCAGGCAGCCTCTCAACCGCGTCTTGCCGACGGCTCCGACATCGTCGCCGATCAGTGTCGTAAATCCGTTTCTGAGATGGGCTATGTGCTCAGTGCGGCCGTCGATTGTCACGGTCGCGATGCGTGCATCGATTTCGCAGCAGACCTCGGCGGGAAGGTCCAACATTTCGGGACTGGCCCAATAGGTCGTCGGTTCGCAAGTATCGCCAGGCATGGGGGTGTCGCGCCACGGTTCGAGATCCTCGAGCATCCAGAGTTGCGCCACCGTGCAAGTATCCCAGGTGCTTACGCTTGGGCCTGCTGGTCTGCCTGCAGGTGCTTGACCGGGCATCCCGTGGGGAAGGTGCCGAGGTCTTCGACCTTGTAACCGTTCGGGTAGCTGCGGATGTTGGGCAGCTCACGGGCGAATTTCCGCTTCGTACGCACGGGGAAGAACCGCAGCAGGCGCGCGCGGACCTTCAGCGCACCGCGTGAGACGACGCGCATCGCAGTGCTCGGGTGCCTGTAGTGGAAGGCGTCGAGTAGGTGATCGTCCATGAGAGCGAAGGCGAATCCCTTGACCAGAGCCTTCGGTGCCAGGTTGTTGGGCGGGAAGGTGCACATCAGGTCGAGGGTGGAATCAGCGACGGCTCGGGCGCCGGGATCGAATGAAAAGTGTTCGCGCTCATAGTCGTCGAGAAGTTTGACGAAGCCCTCGTAGGTGTCCGGCGTGTCTTTGATGTTCATGTACCGACCCAGGTGGCGGTAATAATTCGTCGACCCGACGATCTCGTTGTCGGTCATCTTCCGCCAGCCGTACTCGTCGAGCCATCTGACCGGCGTGACGACGAAGGTGGCCAGGACATAGAGCATGTCGTCGTTGGAGATGTCGTACGAGCCGTGCATCTGATTCATTCGACGCACGCTCTTGCGGCCTTCGGTGCTGCTGAGGCCGTGCTCGAGGATGGCGTCGAGGATCAGGCTGGTGTCGTCGTAGCGCTTCTGAACCTTGTCGGTGAACTCGCCCGTGGAGAAGAGGAGCTTGCCGATCGAGGGGACAGCGTATGTACGAAACAGTGCGAAGCTGAGCGCCTGATTGATGTCCCAGGGAAACTCTTGCGCCGCGAGAATGCGCGACATCTCTTCGTAATCGGTTTCGGGATCGAGTTGATCCGTGCGACTGCGGAGGTCGTAGCGCTTCATCTGAACACTCCCTGGGACTGGTCTGCGCGCGGCAGAGATAGGTGTGAGCTGCACCACCGACTGTAGTTCTGACAACACGCGTTGTCTAGGGGGTGTGAATAGTCGTCTTTCCTTCGTTTCGGGCGTTGTACCAGGGGTATCCGGAAAGTGTTGTCGACCCGAGGAGCAGCTATGAGCGTCACACGCACGGCCGGGGTTTTTGCGGCCATCGGACTACCGATTGCCGCGAGCGTCATGTTCGCCGGAGTCGCCTCGGCTGATCCGCCCCACCCTTTCGGCGGCGCCGCCGTCACTATCGGGTGTCCGAATCAGGGGTCGCTGGCCTCGTTGACCGGGCTCACCGGCCAGTCCGGGCCAGAATCCAATCCGCCCATCGCCAAGGGTGACATTCGCTTCGATTCGTTCCCGGCCGCTGCACCCATCCCGGCGGCGGGTCAGGTGACTGTTGCGTGGGTCAACACCGACACGGGCAAGTCCGGAATCGTCGACCTGGTCGGTACCTATCCGTACCTGTCCGCGACGGTGAACACCGGCGTCGGCAATGTCGTTGCGACGGCGTTCGGTTCGATCAACTGGGGCAGTAGTCCCATCTGCCAGTCGAATCCGACGATCGGCAGGTTCATAGCCTGATCTTGAGCCTGATCGTCACAGCCTGGACGGGCACAGGGTTGGCGGTATCGCGTGATTATCTGTCATCTCGGAGATACCGCCGGGTCCGTCCCATCCCATATTCTGAAACATGTTAGGTGAAAGCATATTTCAGGGATGGAAAAGGTGGCGACGTGAACGGGTCGAGCGCGCGTCAGTTGATGAGCCAGATGCTCGTCGAAAAACGAAACAGTCTTGCGCCCGAAATGGTCGGCATGCGCTGCGAGGGTGCTCGCCGAATGCACGGCCTCAGTCGGCGCGATGTCGCGCAGATTGCCGACATCAGTTTCAATCACTATCAGCGGCTGGAACAGGGTACGTCCGTTGGTGTTTCGGCTCCGGTCATCGTGAGGATCTGCGACGCCTTGTTGATGGAAGACGACGAGAAGGCGCGCATGCTGGCATTGCACCAGGTATGGGCGCGCCCTCGTCGACCGCTGGCTGGATCCCGAGTTGCCGGATCTCAGGCTGCCGGTGAAATCTCCGGCAGGCAGCGGGCCAGTTCGTCCGGCGTGTAGAAGAAACTCCCGGCGCTCACCGGAGCGCACGGGGCAGCAAATGCTGTCTCGCGCTCGTTGTAAAGCATTCGGACCAGACGCTTACCCTCCGGTCCGGCGTAGACGTCCCACTGCACGTTCGCAGCCATCGGGCTGACCTGTGATCCGCGCCAGGGGTTGTTCGCATAGGTGTAGAGGTCGCCCTCCGCCTGCGAGGCGGTGCTTCCCGGCAGTTTCAAGAGTGCTGCGAAGGGGATGATCGTTTCTGCGTGTGCAAACCGGAAATCCGCTCCCGGGACGGCGTCGTCGCCGGTATGTTTCTGCAGGCCGCGCAGGAACTCGTCGCGCAGGACAGTTGCCATCCGGTAGGTGACGTCTTCACCGGTGAAGCCCGGGCCCTTGGCGTAGAAGTCCTCGGCATCGTTCGTGTATGCGAGCCACTGCGCGTCAGCAGGTTCGATGAACCGCTCGAAATTCCACTTGCCTTCTTCGGCCATGCCCGGAGTGATGATGTACGTGTTGTACAGCATGTACGCGGCGTCGACTTCGTTGTCGATCGTGCTGGAACCCTTGCCACGGTCGACGAGTGAGAACTCGCCCGCACTCAGCCGGTTCACGAAGTCCTCCGAGTAGAGCCTGAGCATCATGTGCCGCGAGACCTCGCGGGTGCGGGGAAGATCGGCGATCTGGTCGTCGACGGCTTTCAGTCGAGGATCGGACTCTTCGTAGTCCTTGTAGTCGGCGTTTGCATCCGAGTCGTGGAAGTAGAGAAGGTCGGCATCCGTGGTCACCGGTGCAACATCGCCGGCGACGGCTGGAAACGCACCGGTCAGCCCTTGCGCGAAGTTCTCGGCGCTGTCCACGGCACGGTCCACACCCGACGAGGTCAAGGTGATGGTGCCCTGTTGCGCTGCGATGGCGTCGAACAGTTGGGGGAGGCGTTCAGTGACCCGCGCGCCGAGCTGTCTGTGTTCGGTGATCCCGCGTCCGCTGAGGTTGCCGTACCCCAGCTTCTTGTTGGCGGCCATGAGATCACGGAGGGCCGGGCCGAATTCCTTGCCGACGGGAGTCAATGCGTTCTCGGCTTCGGCGATTTCCCACAGCTGCAGGCTCAGGTCGTCGTACTTCAGGCTCGACAGTGCTCTGGAACCATGGCGCGCAACACTTTCCGTGTACACGGGGGAGTATCCCGTCGGCGGCGCCTGATAGTCGGCGATGCGCTGGCCGGGAGTGTAGGGCGTCTTGGACGTGAAGCCGCCGTCGCTGACGGTTGGTATCTCTGTCGAACCGGAGCTCGAACCGGCGTCGAGCGAACCGAACGGTGACGCCGTGGCGATGGACTGGACGCTGCTGGTGACAAGCACTAGTCCGACAGCGCCGGCAGCGGCCAGCACGCCGAAGCGTGAGCTTCGCATGGTGAGTTGATCCTCTCCGTCGGTGCCGAGGTGACACGACGGAAGGAAAGTTAGAACAGCTGAGCGTCCGAATTGCTCCTATTTGCCCATGTGCAGATGGACGCGGGGTTACAAGTTTCGGATTCGCGGAGCTCAGGAGGGTTTGGCGGCAATCCCGATCGACACGGAGAGCGACAACGCGATGAGGGTCATGGCCAGCCACTGGTAACTCTTGGGCGTGGGCTGCTTCTTACGTCCGAACTTGCTCACTGAAGTCTCCCGTTTGTCCGTGGGTACTCAGCACATATTACTGTTCCATTACCCCGATTGCGTGGTCGACCTAAAACTGTGCGCGATCAGACAGCAGGCGGACCGTGAAGTCCGCCCGCTGCCCTGTGATCAGGAGGTCGTGCGCAGCTCCCGTCGCAAGATCTTGCCCGTGACGGTCTTGGGCAGTTCCTCCACCAGCACCACGGAGCGTGGGTACTTGTACGCCGCCATCCGCTGCTTGCAGTGATCGATCAGATCTTCCGGGGTGACGGACGCCCCCGCGACGAGGCTGACAAACGCCTTCACCGTCTCACCGCGGTATTCGTCGGCGATCCCGACGACTGCCGCCTCACGGACTGCGGGGTGCTCGGCAAGAACGTCCTCGACCTCGCGTGGCCACACCTTGTAGCCGGACGCGATGATCATGTCCTTCTTACGGTCGACGACGTAGAACCAGCCGGCTTCGTCCATGAACCCCACGTCGCCGGTGTGGAACCACCCGTCGCGAATGGCCGACGCACTCTCCTCCGGCTTGTTCCAGTAACCGCGCACCACCTGTGGACCTCGGACGACCAGTTCGCCGATCTCTCCGATCGGCAGGACCGCACCGCCCTCGTCTTCGATGCGGACCACGGTGTTGGGTACGGGAACGCCGACAGACAGCGCTCCGGATGTGGGGTCGACCGGCGTATCCGCACCAACGGGAACGGCATGGGTCGGCGACGTGGTCTCGGTCAGCCCGTAGATGTTGTGCAGCGCAGCACCGGTCATGGCGCGGACGGCCTCGGCGGCAGTCGGCGAGATGGGTGCGCCGCCGGAGTAGAGCAACCGCATGGAGGTGAAGTCTTCGGGCGCGCATCCCGGAGTGTTGAGCAGTGCGGTGAACGCAGTGATGGCGCCGACTGTGAATGTCGGTTGGTGCTCACGAATCGCGTCGAGCATCACCTCGGGGTGGAAGCGATAGGCCAGCACCAGCGGCATTCTCGCCAGGACGGACACCGCGATGTGACCGATCAACCCCGTGATGTGGAAGAGCGGTGCAACTCCGAGAACCGTGTCTTTCGGGGTGAGCCCCAGCCAGTCCCGGTAGACCTGGGCGTTGAAGGTCATATTCGCGTGAGAGGTCATCGCTCCCTTCGGCGGACCCGTGGTTCCCGACGTATACGTCAGTACCGCAATGTCTTCCGGTGCAGCGTCAGTGGTGATCGGATCGCCGAGACGATGTTCGTCGATCAGCGTCGCAAGATCGTCGGTACCGAGATCCTTCTTGACGATTCCGTCGAAAATCCTCGGATCGTTGCGACTTTGATACTCGAGTTCCGAGGTGGTGATAACTCGCCTGACCGGCGAGTCGGAGACGACATTGCGGCCGACGGACTCGTAGAGCCCCTCGAGAGCGATCAGAACCGCTGCTCCGGAATCTTCGAGTTGGTATCCCAGTTCTCGTTCACGGCTCATGGGATTGATCGAGACTGCGACGCCGCCGGCTTTCCAGATTCCGGCGAGCGCAAGCACGAACTGCGGAACGTTCTGGAGGAACAGAGCGACGCGGTCACCCTTCACCAGTCCACCGGCTCGGAGTGCTCGGGCCAGCGCGTCACTCTGCTGATCCAGTTCGGCGTAACTGAGTTGACCGTCGAAGTACTTCACAGCCGTGGCGTCCGGATCAGAGCGGACCGCCGCTGCCAACATTTCGAGCATCGTGGGGTGTTCGACGTCGATGTCGGGGGGAACGTCGTTGCGGTACAACGCCAACCAAGGGCGATCTTCGTATGTCATTTGATGGCAACCGGATTCACGGGAGAGCCGCTGGCCTTTGCGACCTTGAGTGGCGCGGCGACGTACAGGAACGTGTACTGGCCGTCGGCCGCGCAGTCCGCGGCCAACTTCTCCAGATCGCAGATCTCGGTGAACACCACTCCGAGGTTGCGCATCAATGCGTTGTGGAGAACCAGTGCCACACCGTTTTCGGGGTCGGTGGTGACCTCGTTGGCAATGGTGTCAGTGACAAGGTTGGGGATCTCCATGTCCTGGAACCACTGGACGAGTTCGGGGCTGTAGATCAGGCCGGGCTCGCAGAAGCCCTCGTAGAAGGCTTCGCCCTGGTCGAAGAACAGCTTGAGGAAGTTGGTGCGGATGACGAGGATGTCACGCTTCTCGATGGTGACCCCCTGCGCTTCGGCACAGGCCAAAAGATCATGGTGCGTGAAGGTTTCGGCCTTGTCGAGGTTTTCCTTGCCGCGGAACTTTGCCATGTCGAGAAGTACTGCGCGTCCGACGACGCCACGGTCGGCAATCGGTTCGACGCTGGCCTTCTCCAGGCCGCCGACAGTGGTGTCAGCGGAGTATCCGTTCCACAGCGCGCCGTCGTACCAGACGTGGCCGAGCGCGTCGTACTGCGTCGAACCCTGCAGGAACGCGTCGATCTTGTCGTCCGCGTAATGCAGGCCACCGGGGAAGTTGGGGGCGTCGTCGCCGTCCCAGCTGCTCTCGTCGAAGATCTGTGTGCGCTCGGCAGGGCTGCGTCCCGGCCACACCGGATCACCCTTGGGATCGCCGATAAGACGTTGGAGTGTGAACACGGAACCCTGCTTGATGGTTCCGACGCCACGAAGCACCTGTCCGGCGTCGAGGTAGTTCAGTGAACCGACCTCGTCGGACTCTCCCCACTTGCCCCAGTTGCTGGGTGCGTCGCGCAGGAGTTCTCCAAGATATGGCGCCTCGGTCATGGTGATTCGATCCTCTCGCTACCGACACCGAACGATCGCTCGGGCGGACCTGGGTCTTTGTGATCCACATCATGTTCAGGCCGATAATCAGTAGTCAACAGGTTCACCGATTGCCGTGGTCATCGCATTGTTGGAAATCCAATGTTCGGGAATACTGAACACTGTGACCGAATTCGAGAATGCCGTCCTGATCGGAGCGTCGATCCGGCAAGCCCGGCGTCACCGTGGGCTCTCGCTGCGCGAATTGGCCAGGCGTCTCGGCGTCAGCGCAGCTACCCTCAGCGCCGTCGAGACCGGAAAGACCAGAGTCAGCGTCGACAGGTTGGCGGCAATCGGCGGGATTCTCGGAGTGCGTTTCGACGCTCTGCTCCCGGCTGCGATAGTGCGTCCGCCAGAACAGCCACGATGGGGAGGCGACGACGCCGACCCGAACGCACATTTTCGCCCGAACGAGTGGCGAAGGTTCGGCCCGAGTTCGTTCGATCCGGTGTTGGCGGCCGCGCTCGCGGAGATGGTGAAGACCGGATATCACGGCGCTGCGATGCGTGAGATCGCCAAACGTGCGCAGATGAGTGTTCCGGGTCTGTATCACCACTATTCCAGCAAGCAACAGATGTTGGCCGAAATTCTCGACCTCACCATGGCTGAACTGAACACGAGATCGTTGGCGGCTATCGACGAGGGCGAAAGTCCCTCCGAAAGGCTGGCTTTCCTCGTCGAATGTGTGACCTTGTTCCATATCTATCGGCGTGATCAAGGATTCCTCGGCGCCAGCGAAATGCGCAGTCTCACAGCCGAGAACAGGTTGCGCATCACGGAATCACGCAACTACCAGCAATGGTTGATGACGAAGCAGGTCGACGACGGAATCGCTGCCGGTGTGTTCGGGACGGATCGGCCGCGACAGGCCGCGCGTGCAATCGTCGTGATGTGTGTCTCTGTCGCGCAATGGTATCGGCCGAGCGGACCACAAACGCCCGAGGAAATTGCACGCGACTACGCGCGTTTTGCACTGGATCTGGTGCGCCTTCAGCGACCGTGACGGACGTCATCCGGTTCGGGTGATGCGCCAGCGGGCAAAGGGGTCCATGCTTGGAAGGTATCCGTACCGCGACTCGAGTAAGGAACGAAACCCAATGTCTTCCAAGCTGTCTCACAAGGCCTACATGATCGGTGCCGGCATCGGAAACCTCTCGGCTGCCGTCTATTTGATTCGAGACGGTGAGTGGAGCGGTGAGGACATCACCATCATGGGGCTGGACATGCATGGAGCGAACGACGGCGAATCTGCCGCTACCTTCCAGCACCAGTACGGTCATCGCGAGCTGGGCAACGACGCGGGCTTCATCAATCGTGGCGGTCGCATGCTCAACGAGGAGACCTATGAGAACCTCTGGGACGTGCTGAGTGTGGTTCCGTCGCTGGACAACCCGGGAAAATCGGTGACGGATGACATTCTCGATTTCGACCACGCGCATCCAACGCACGACGTCGCACGATTGATCGATCGCGACGGCATTCGCAACAAGGGTGAAAACGACTACAAGCACATGCAATTCGACAACAAGGATCGGTACTTGTTGACGAAGCTGATGACGATGCCGGAGTCGGACGAGGCAAAACTCGACGACATCAGTATCGAGCAGTGGTTCGAGGACACTCCGCACTTCTTCACCACCAACTTCTGGTACATGTGGGAGACCACATTTGCTTTCAAGCGGGTGAGTTCGGCGATGGAGCTGCGCCGGTACATGAACCGAATGATTCTCGAGTTCAGTCGCATTCAAACTCTTGCCGGTGTCACCAGATCCCCGTACAACCAGTACGAGAGCATCATCTTGCCGATGCGGGCCTTCCTCGAAGGCAAGGGCGTGAAGTTCGTCAACGAACTGAAGATCACGGAGTTCGTGTTCAAGGACACCCCGCTACGAGACGAGATCATCGTGACGGGACTCGATTACGAAAACGTCCGCACCGGTGAGAAGGGCCGAATCGACGTGGCGGAGGGCGATTTCGTCTTCGACACCAACGGCAGCATCACCGACAGTTCTTCGATCGGCGATCTGGATACCCCGATCGTCGAAGACATGAGATACGCACCGAGTGCGCTGCTGTGGAAGCAGGCCACCGAGCATTTCTACGATCTCGGGAATCCCGACAAGTTCTTCGGGGACCGGGAGCAGAGTGAGTGGACCAGCTTCACCGTCACCACTTCGTCACACGAGCTCATCAACGAGATTTCCCGAATCACCAAGCAGCTCCCCGGAAATGCGCTCAACACATTCGTGGACTCGAACGTGCTTCTCTCGATCGTGGTCCACCATCAGCCGCACTACCACGCGCAGAAGGAGAACGAAGGAGTCTTCTGGGGTTACTGTCTGTTCCCGCGCAAGGACGGCGACTACGTGAAGAAGCCGTTCATCGAGATGACCGGGCGGGAAATGCTGGAAGAGACGCTCGGACACCTCGAGGCGCTCGACGAGAGCGGTGCGCTCGCCGCGCGTCGACAAGAGATTATGGACAGCGTCGTGAATTCGATTCCCAGCCATATGCCTTACGCCAGTGCGCTGTTCAATCGGCGCGCCGTCGGCGACCGGCCGCTGGTGGTGCCGAAGCACTCCAAGAACCTGGCGTTCATCAGTCAGTTCGCGGAGCTGCCGTTCGACATGGTGTTCACCGAGCAGTACTCGGTGCGCTGTGCTCAGGTAGCCGTCTACAAGTTCCTGGGGATTCCGGAAGACAAGCTCACCAAGATGCATCACTATGAGAAGGATCCGAAGGTCCTCGCCAAGGCCGCAGTGACGATGTTCCGCTGAGGGGTGCTCAGCGACCGTGCCGCTTCTCGTAGTCCTCGCGAGTGCGATCGGCACGGCGCTGGGCCTTCTCGTCGAGCAGTTCGGGATCGAGTCCGTGGCTCAGCAGGCGGTGACGGCGGTAGATGGTCCCGAGCGCCACGACGAAGTACGCGAGCGGGATGAGCAACAAGGCCATCATGGCCAAGGGAATCCAGATCGGTCCCGGGATCAAGAGGAACAGCAGAAGGATCAGCGTCGCCGGCACGGTGAAGCGGATGATGTAGCGGGCCTGGGCGCCCGGGCCGACGAGATCGTTCCGTACCCAGTCCTGATACCGGTCGGGGAGCGTCTTCCCCAGGAGGTATCCGCAGTACTGAGGAAAGTTCGGGCGAGTCTGTTCGGCCATGGCATCCAGGATAGTGCCTGGTACTGCCGCTTACACCGGTGCCTTGAACGTGCGTCGGTAGGCGCTCGGTGAAACGCCGAGGGCCTCGTTCATGTGTTGACGCATGGATGTCGCAGTCCCGAAGCCGGTTCGAGCAGCAATCGCATCGATCGACAGATCGGATTCCTCCAGTAGTTCCCGCGCCCGATCGACGCGTCTGCTGGTCAACCAGCGGTTCGGTGTGGTTCCGACTTCGTCGCGGAATCGACGGCTGAACGTGCGGACGCTCATGTTGGCGCGCGTCGCCAGGTCCGCCAGGGTGATCGGGTCGTCGAGATGTTCGAGGGCCCAGTGCCGAGCGTCGGCAGTCGATTCCGAAGGCTTGTCGGCCAGGGGGCGTCGGATGTACTGAGCTTGGCCACCGTCGCGCCACGGCGGTACGACGCAACGCCTCGCGACGGTGTTCGCCACTTCCATGCCGTGGTCACGCCTGACGATATGCAGGCAGAGGTCAACTCCCGACGCCACCCCGGCCGAGGTCAGGATGTGGCCTTCGTCGACGAACAGCACGTCCGGATCCACGTTCACCTTGGGATAGACACGCTGGAAATGGTCGGTGTTGCGCCAGTGCGTCGTGGCGCGGAGTCCGTCGAGCAAACCCGCCGCGGCGAGGATGTACGACCCGGTGCAGATCGAGACCAGCCGAGTGCCCGGCCGGATGTGTTGGAAAGCTGCGGCCAACTCGGGGGAGAGGTAGCCGTCTTCGTAGGCCGGACCCAACTCGTACGACGCGGGGATGACGACGGTGTCGGCGGTGGCGAGCAACTCGCTCCCATGGTCGACCGAAATGCTGAAGTCAGCGTCGGTCCGCACGGGATTGCCGTCGATTGTGCACGTCAGGATCTCGTACAGCGGCCGATCCTCGACGTCGAGGGCACGCCCGAAGATGCGCGCGGGGATCCCGAGTTCGAAGGGTATGACTCCGTTAAGAGCCAGTACGACGACGCGATGCGGACCAGACATGGCTCGATCCTTTCATATATTGGCAATCTGGCCACTGTTCTCGATCGAATCCGAACTGCAGAATTCTCTCTGTGACTTCTGAGACCGCTCTCCCCGAATCAGGCCAACAGCAGGTGAGCCCGCCGCGCTTTCACCGCGCGTGGTCCGTCGCGATCGTGGCATTTCTGGCGTTGGTCGGAGCGGCGAGCTTCCGCGCTGCCCCATCCGTGCTGATCGATCCACTGCACGAGGATTTCGGGTGGTCGCGCGCCAGCATCTCGGCCGCCGTCTCGGTCAACCTGATCCTGTACGGGTTGACCTCGCCGTTCGCTGCTGCCCTGACGGAAAGGTTCGGCATCCGGGCGGTTGTCACTTCGGCGTTGGCGCTCATCTCGCTCGGCAGTGGTCTCACGATCTTCATGACCTCGAGTTGGCAGCTCATTCTGCTGTGGGGTGTCTTCGTCGGTCTCGGTACCGGTTCGATGGCGCTGGCGTTTGTCGCCACCGTCGTCGATCGCTGGTTCGTCGAGAAGCGTGGTCTCGTGACCGGCATCCTGACGGCCGGTGGTGCTGCCGGTCAGCTGGTGTTCCTTCCGGTCCTGGCGAAGATCGCCGAAACGTACGACTGGAAGAGCGTCGCCTTCACAGTTTCGTTTGCCGCACTGGCCGTTGTGCCGTTCGTTCTGCTGTTCCTGCGTAACTATCCGTCAGACGTGGGTACTACGCCGTACGGCGCGCCCGCCGATTACGCCCCACCAGCCAAGCCTGTCTACCAGCGCGGCGGTGCCGGAGGCCGGGCGATCTCGGTGCTGGTGATGGCGTCGAAGACCAAGGTGTTCTGGCTTCTCGCCGGTACCTTCGCGATCTGCGGCGCGAGCACCAACGGCCTGATCGGCACGCACTTCGTCCCGGCGTCGCACGACCACGGAATGCCGATCACGACTGCCGCGTCCCTGTTGGCGTTGATCGGAATCCTCGACATGGTCGGCACCATTGCTTCGGGTTGGTTCACCGACCGCATGGACTCGCGAAAACTTCTCGGCATCTACTACCTGTTCCGCGGAATCTCGCTGCTCTTCCTGCCGCTGCTGCTCGCCAACACCGTGAATCCGCCGATGATCGCGTTTGTCATCTTCTACGGGCTCGATTGGGTGGCGACGGTTCCGCCGACCGTCGCGCTGTGCCGTCAACACTTCGGCGCCGACGCCCCCATCGTGTTCGGTTGGGTGCTGGCATCGCACCAGATCGGTGCGGGTCTGGTGGCCTTCTTGGCCGGTCTCGTTCGTGATCAGATCGGCTCGTACGACGCTGCCTTCTTGGTGGCCGGCGCGCTCTGCGCGATCGCTGCAGTCATGTCGTTGTTGATCGCAAAACGTCCGAAAGAGGCAGTATTGGTTGACTCTGTCTGATTCGGCACTGTGATCGGTACCACCGACGGGGTAAGTTGTGTGTAACTCCAAGAACTACTCACCAGTAGGGGTACTGAAATGCCTGCTCCGTCCGCTGCGACCTTCTCGCGGCTCGCCGATCTGATCGCCATCGACAATGTTGCCGATCGCCCGACGAAGTCCATCACCGAGGTGTTCACCGGCAAGGAGCTGGCGGCCATCCCCGTTGGCACCGCCGACGACGCACTTGCGGCCATCGCCCGTGCCCGCGTCGCCCAGAAGGAATGGGCCAAGCGCTCCGTCCTCGACCGCGCTGCCGTCTTCCACCGCTACCGCGATCTCATCCTCGAGAACCGCGACGCCCTCATGGACATGGCTCAGGCCGAGACCGGAAAGTCGCGTACCGCAGCTCAGGAAGAAGTCCTCGACATCTCGATGACGTCGCGTCACTACGCACGTGTGGCGCCGAAGCTGCTGCGCCCGCGTCGCGTCTCCGGCATGCTCCCGGGCCTGACGAAGACCGTCGTCCGCTACCAGCCCAAGGGTGTCGTCGGCGTCATCTCGCCGTGGAACTACCCGATGACGCTGGCCGTGTCCGACGCCATCGCCGCGCTGCTCGCCGGTAACGCCGTTGTCCTCAAGCCGGACAGCCAGACGCCGTACTGCGCGCTCGCCTGCGTCGAACTGCTCTACAAGGCGGGTCTGCCTCGCGACCTCTTCGCCGTGGTTCCCGGGCCGGGCTCCGTCGTCGGCACCGCCCTGGTCGAGAACACCGACTACCTCATGTTCACCGGTTCCACCGCGACCGGTCAGCTCCTCGCCGAGCAGGCCGGCCGTCGACTGATCGGCTTCTCCGCCGAACTCGGTGGCAAGAACCCGATGATCGTCGCGGCCGGCGCAGACCTGCGCGAGGTCACCGACGCCGCTGTGCGTGCGTGCTTCTCCAACTCCGGTCAGCTGTGCATCTCCATCGAGCGCATCTACGTCGAAGAGTCCATCGCACCCGAGTTCATCCGCATGTTCGGTGACCGCGTCAAGAAGATGAACCTCGCCGCCGGATACGAATTCGGAATCGAGATGGGCAGCCTCGTCTCCGAGGCGCAGGTCAAGGCAATCTCCGCTCATGTCGACGACGCAGTGGTCAAGGGCGCCACCGTCATTGCCGGTGGCAAGGCCCGCCCGGACATCGGACCGCTGTTCTACGAGCCCACCCTGCTCACCGGGGTTCCCGAAGACGCCGAGTGCTACCGCGACGAGACCTTCGGGCCGCTCGTCTCGATCTACCCCGTCAAGGACGTCGAAGAGGCCATCGCTGCGGCCAACGACACCGAGTACGGCCTCAACGCCAGTGTGTGGGCGGGAAGCAAGGCTGCCGGTGAAGCCATCGCAGCGCGCATCCACGCCGGCACCGTCAACGTCGACGAGGGTTACGCACCCACCTGGGGCAGCACCGCAGCACCGATGGGTGGCATGGGTGTCTCGGGCGTCGGTCGTCGTCACGGCGCGGAGGGTCTGATCAAGTACACCGAACCGCAGACCGTTGCCACCACTCGCGTCATGAATCTCGGTGGACCGCGCGGACTTCCGGCCAAGGTGTGGGCAAAGCTCATGCCTCACGCCATCAAGATCATGTCCTGGGTTCCGGGCCGGTAACGGGTGGAAACCGCCAGCGCGTACATCGAGGCAACGCCGGTATCGGTGTGGAAGGTTGTCAGCGACATCGAAGGTATGGGTCGCTTCAGTCCTGAAAACACCGGTGGAACATGGACTTCCGGAACTCCGGGCACTGTGGGTGCAAAGTTCAAGGGCACCAACAAGCATGGTCTGATTCGGTGGAGCACGCACTGCACGGTGGTCGACGTGGTCGACTGCCGGAGGTTCTCCTTCGAATCGGACGAGCCGAAAGCGCGGTGGACCTTTGTGCTCGAGCCTTCGGGAACGGGCACCGTGCTTACCGAGACTCGTGAGATCTATGCGACGCCTGCGCTTTACGTGCGCATGATGTCGGGTAGCGGCCTACTCGGTCGGGGTCGAGATCAGCTGATGCAGACCGGAATGGAAACTACTCTGGCGCGCATCAAGGCGTTTCTGGAGAGCTAGAAACTGACACAAGTGGGGCTGCACTCGATTCGAGTGTGGCCCCACTTCTGTTGTTGGAGATCTAGTTTGCAGTGCTGATGAGCGCAGCGTCGATGAGCGCGGTGTAGACACGCTCCGGTTCTTCGGCGATGCGATTGAGTACGTACAGCCACCACTGTGTTCCGAAGATGACGTATTCGCGTGTGGTGAAGCCTGCTCCTCGGAGTGCGTCCAGTTGCTCGGTGCCGAGGCCGAGCAGCATCTCGAACTCGACGTGCTCGCCTCTGAGCTTCGAATCATGCTCGGCGCGTAGTGCTTCGAGGATGTCGCGGTCATGTGTCGCGATGGAAACCTGGTGACCCGATTCGACGATTCGGGCTGCGTAGTCGAGATACGCGCTTCGCAGTTCGGCACTACCGCGCGGGTAGGCGACGGATTCGGCTTCGAGGAAGGCGCCCTTCACGAGACGGATGCGGCCGGGTCGGTCCAGCAGAGCGGCGAGATCCTTTGCGGTCCGGTGCAGTCGGGCCTGAACGGTGATCCCCACGTGAGTGAACCGCTCGGCCAGTCGCGCGTGCATGTCGAGGACCAGGTCGGTGCGGTCGGACGCTTCGGCGGAGATGATCAGCTCGGCACCGGCGCGTTCCGTGGTCTCGGCCAGGCGCACGACATTGCGAAAGCACTGCTCCGGATCGATGACCAAGCCGATGTGCGAGAGGTCGAACGACACGGTGCTGTCGACGCCCGAGGTGCCGATCCGTTCCGCCAATTCCACGAACACATCGGTTTCGGCGTTCGCGAGTTCGGGATCCCGGACGCTTTCTCCGGTGTATTCGATGCTCGCCTTGTGTCCTCGCGCGAAGATCGAGGGGAGTCGGTCGAAAGCGTCGTCGATGGTTTCGCCGCCGATGTAGCGAGCGGCGACTTTCCGTGCGAGTGCTGCCGTCGCGGCGTCCGCCATGGTGCGTTCTTTCAGGGATTCGTCGAGTGCGAGGCGGCGTAGGACGTCCGCGGCCTGGGCTTGTAGATCCGTGTTCACGGCTTCAGCGTATCCGGACGAGGGTGCGGGAATTATTCTACGAACCCTTGCGTTCGATCTATTGTCGATATATCGTCGATACGTCAAACAAACACAGACAGTCCAGGAGGACAACATGTACGCCCCACACAACAACCCAGAAATGCAAGAACGTCGCGAGCATGGCCGCCGAGGCCCGCATCGTGGACACGGTTTCCGTCGAGGATTCGAGGGCGAGCGACCCGAGGGTCGCTTCGAAGACCGAGCAGAAGGACGCCCCGAAGGCCGGCGCGGTCGACTTGACCAGCGCGGACACGGTCGGCCTCACTTCGGTGAAGCAGGCGCAGCGCTCCGTCCCGCGATGGGCCTACTCCGAGGTGCCGCTGTCGCGGTAGCCGCAGGTGGGACCGCTGAGCAGGTAGCCAAGGCCGAGGCAATTCTCGCCGAGGCGCGCCGAGCACTGTTCGAGATGCTGGCGGAAAAGTCGGCTGACGCGCAGCAGGCTCACACAGAATCTACCGACACGCTGCCGGCAGAGTGATCACGGCGCTCAGGCGCCGACGGTGACTTCCTCGCTGTTCATGCCGGAAACGTGGCCGTCGGCGCCCTCTCGCCAGTACCCGACAACATTGTGCTTGTCGCGAGCAATTCCTCGAACTTCCCTCAGATGCTTACGAATGCGACGGCTTGTTGCGCTTTCGCACGCCACCCACGCGTAGATGTCGGCCGATTCGGATTCGGGAAACTCGACCTTCTCCACAGCTTCGAACAGCGCGCTCGGCGCCTTTCCGAGGCCACTCCCCACGAGCCACGTGTACGTGACGTCGCCGCGAGTGACAAATTCCTGTCGATCCTCTTCGGTTTCGACCTCGATGATCGCCTGTGCGACATCGCCTTCACGAAGTTCTTCGACAATCCTGCCCAGTCCGGGGAGACCCGTGGCGTCTGCGACCAGCAGCTGCCAGCGAGGACCCGCCGGTGCTTGGTAGTGGGACCGCGAACTGTCCGACCAGAAGACGCCTAGTAGGTGACCTGGTTCGGCCCGCAGGGCCCAATCCGCTGCAATACCGCCAGGGTGCACGACGAAGTCGATGTCCAGACGTCGGCCGCCGTCGTGCACCTTGCGCACGGTGTAGTGCCGCCACGGTGGCTCGGTTCCGAGATCGGCCTTGCCGTAGTCGGGATTGTTGAAGTAGTCGTATTCTGCTTCTGTTTCACCGGGTTTCGGGAACGCGAGGTCGATGCGCTCGTCGCCTTGTCCGCCGGTCGGCCAGTGCCAGTCGCCTTCTGCCTCGATGCTGATTCGCCGCATGTGCGGGGTCAGGGACGTGACGGTGACAACGCGGGCGGGTTCGCAGAAAGACATGCCTCGACCCTATGGGTCCGGCGTGTCGAAGTGGAGACAGATGCTGTCGCAAGACGGACATCGAGCGCAGCCGAAAAGGCCAGCGTATGCCCCGGGGCATGATTCTTCCCCGGTGCACACGCTGGCCTTTTCAGTTATGTCGGTTCACGCCGCTGTCGGTGGGCTGTTCCCGCCGATCGGCTGTTGATACGGATCGATCGACATGGGTGGGTAGAACACTGTTTTTCGGTCGGGACCGATCTCCACCCGCCACTCCGTGTGGTGCAGCGTCCGGTGGTGATGACCGCACAACAAGATCAGATTGTCGAGATCTGTTGGGCCGCCGTCGTTCCAGTGAACAATATGGTGGGCATCGCACCACCCGGATGGTGTTCCGCACCCTGGGAACGCGCAACCGCCATCGCGAACTGCCAACGCCCGCCGCTGCGGCACCGTTGCTGTTCTCGCTTCCTTACCGCAGTCGAGCGGAACACCATTCTCGTCCAACAAGATCCGCGTCACGGTGCAGTCGCAGGCGAGCATCCGTGCGGTGTCGATACTGATCGGGCCCACCCAGTCCGTCCATGCGAACCCGAGTTCCTCCGTGGACGGCAGGAGGTCTTTCAAGGCTCTAAGGTCCGTCATGTCTTTCGCGGACGCGGTCACCGTGATGTGCGGTTTCACCCCGCCCTCGATCGGACCCAACCCCGACCGCTCATACCGGCGCAACAATTCGCAGAACCCGTCCGCCCGCCGCAGCGCCGGAGTACGCGTGTCCTTCACGCCGTCCTTCTCCGGCGTCGGAGCCGACAGACTCGACAACAACGTGAGCAGACGCGCCCCGTTCACCGCATCCAAATCACCCTTCACCGACACCCGCCCGTACAAGCCTTTCGAGGCGTAGAACTCGTTACGCTCCGAATCCTCACCCACCGGAACGCCGTCCTCACGCTTGCCGTACTGCTTCTCGATCCGCCGGATCGCTGCCCGCACCGCATCACAATCGGCGATGTTCTTCGACGCCAACCCCAACAGAATCCCGCGGGCCTTGTCCACATCCGCCAGGGTCATGTTCTTCGGCGGATGCTGACAAAACGACGCCACCTGACGGGCTTTCAACGCGTCCACGTCACCACGGTGAAACGCATCGCCGACAACGGGTTCGAGCATCAACAACCGCGCCAACCCGACCAGCAGACTGCACTCACCGATCTCCAGATTCGTCGAACCATGCAACCACTGCGCGATCGCCCGAAAACCCTTCCCGCCGAGAACCTCACGGGAAAACATCTCCACGATCAACAACACCATCCGTGACTGCAACTCGTGCCGGGCGCGCGCCAGATCCAGAACCTCACTCTTGAGGTCCTCGCCATCCAGCTGCCACGCTTCCCGACTGTCCATGCTCAAAGTCTAATCGAACAAAGTTTCGAACACAAGAGAATCGCAGGCGAAAATTGCTGCTGTCCAGCTACTTTCGACAATTCGGGCAAATGTCAGATCGAACCCAGCTCCCGCGCACGAGCTACCGCCGACGTCCGCGACTTCACTCCCAACTTGCCGAAGATGTGAACCAGGTGCGACTTGACCGTGGTCTCACTCAGGAACAGTTCTTTGCCGATCTCTCGGTTGGAGCGACCCGCCGCTACCAACTTCAGAACTTCGATTTCCCTTGGGCTGAGGCTGGTTTCGGGTTTGCGTACCCGAGTCATGAGCTTCGACGCGATGGCGGGGGAGAGAACGCTGTCCCCGCTCGCAGCGGCGCGGACGGCTGACAGCAACTCGACCGGTGGTGTGTCCTTGAGTAGGTACCCGCTGGCCCCGGCCTCGACAGCGCTCAAGATGTCTGCATCCGTGTCGTAGTTGGTCACGACGAGTACGTGCGGCGGATTCGGCAGCGCGCACACCGCGCGGGTGGCGTCGACGCCCGTCTTGCCGGGGCCGAATCGCAGGTCCATGAGCACGAGGTCGACCGGCGTGGTGGCGCAGAAGGCTATGGCTTCCTCGGCGGTGCCCGCTTCGCCGACTACCTCGATGTCGGCTTCGCTTTCGAGCAGCGCTCGTAGCCCGGCGCGCACGATCGCGTGATCGTCGGCGAGCAGCAGGCGGATCACGGTTCGCCGACTTCGAGAGGAAACGTCACTGCGACGGCCGTGTGTCCCGGCTCGGACTCGATGGAGAAAGTCCCGCCCTGAAGTTCGACGCGCCGGCGAATTGCATTGAGGCCGAAAGATTCCGCCGGGCCACGTTCGAGAACTGCCACGTCGAAACCGCGACCGTTGTCGACCACGTCGAGGCTGACGGTGTCATCGGAATAGGTCAGTGTCACAGCCATTCTGGTTGCATCGGCATGGCGGAGAACATTGGACACCGCGCCCTGAGCGATGCGTACCAATGTTGCTTCGAGGGGCATCGGCAGCCGCACTGCCTCGCCTTCGACCACGGAGCGCGCTTCCAGTTCAGGACTGCTCGCGCGTTCGCAGATTCGACGAAGCGCGTCGGCGAGCGACTGACCGTCCAAGGCCGCGGGCGTCAATTCGGCTATGAGTTGGCGGGTTTCGGCAAGACTGTCCGCGGCAGTTTCCCGTGCGAGGCTGATCTGACGGATGGCCGGGCTGTCCGGATCGGCGCGTTCGGCAGCGTGAAGGAGCATCTGGATGCTCGAAAGTCCCTGGGCCACGGTGTCGTGAATCTCGGCGGCGAGTCTTTCACGTTCCGCGAATTTTCCGGCATCGCGAGACGTCGACGCCAATTCTTCACGAGTATTCATCAACTCGTCGATGAGACGACCGCGCTCGGCTGCCTCGCGGTACAGCGCTTGATATCCGAGGCCGATTGCAACCGCTACGGCAGCGCCGATGATCGGGCCGACGGCGCCGGCAATCGTCCATCCACGATGCAGGCCGGTGCCGACCACGGCGACAGCCGTTGCCGCGGTGACGGCGAGAAGACTCCAGGGGCGTCGCAGAATATGGAGATAGAGGAAGAAGAGTCCGAACGCGAGGTAGGCGGCGTCGGCGGATACCGCCATCGTCGCGATCCAGACGAGGGTCAGCACGGCCAGCCACCAGCGGGCAGCGTTGCCGCGCAGCCTTTTGGCGACCCCGAAAAGATAGACGGCAACAAAGATCACGGCCAACGCGATGATTGTTGCGGTCAGGTCGGATTCGTCGATCAGCGCTCGAAGAAACACCACACCGGCCAGCGCCATGACAAGGACATGCAGGCCCAGTTGTAGGCCGGCGAAGACAGGCGTGAGCGGCGATCGGTGCATCTCGCCCAGCTTAGCGAGGTTCGGGCCTGGTTCATCCATCAAAAGTTGTAAACCGGGATGGTTCTTTCGAGCGCTGGAATGTCGATCCGAGGTGCGATGGAAAGAGTCTGCATCCGCGAGAGCGTAGAGGCAAGCACAGGAAAGGAATTCACAGTGTTTGTCGCAATGAGGGACTTACGGGCAGCGCGAGGTCGTTTCGCGCTGATCTCCGTCGTGGTTCTGTTGGTTGCACTTCTGGTCAGTTTTCTCAGCGGGTTGACTGCAGGACTTCGCCATCAGAGCGTGTCGGCCATCGAGGCCATGAATGCCGACACGGTGGTGTTCGCCGACACCGGAGCCGGGGCGTCGTTCGACGAGTCGGCGCTCACGCAGGACCAGGTCAACGCTTGGACCTCCACGTCGAAGGACGTCGATCCCATCGGAATCGGTCGCGGGAAAGCGGGATTGGCCGACGGAAATCAGAAGTCGGTGGCCCTGTTCGGCGCTGATGGCGGTTTCGGTGACGTGACGCCGTCGGCGTCAGGCACTGTGGTGTTGAGCGAAGGTGCCGCCCGCGAACTGGGGGCGGGCGCCGGCGATCAGGTGAGCGTCGGTACGAAGCAGTTCACCGTCAGCGCCGTTCGCGGTGACGACTGGTACAGCCATTCGCCCGTCGTCTGGATGACGCTCGACGACTGGCAGGCGGCCAATCCACGCGGCGGAGTTGCGACAGTACTGGCTGTCACCGGAGCCTCTGACGCTTCCGCAACGGACAAGGCGGCTGCGACGACGTCGACGACGGTCAGCGGTTCGCTCGACGCGATCGGTTCGTACAAGTCGGAGAACGGGTCGTTGACGTTGATGACGCTCATGTTGTTCGCGATCTCAGCCCTGGTGATCGGTGCGTTCTTCACGGTGTGGACGATCCAGCGAACTCCGGACATCGCGACGCTGAAAGCGCTCGGTGCGACTACCGGTTCGCTGGTGCGCGACGCACTGGGTCAGGCGCTCATCGTTCTGATTGCCGGTGTCACCGTCGGAATCGGGCTGACGGCCGTGGCCGGATCGCTGATCGGTGACGCCATGCCGTTTGTCCTGGACGCATCCACCACCGTCGTACCTGCCGTGGCATTGATCGGGCTCGGTCTGCTCGGCGCGGCCTTTGCACTTCGATTCCTCTCGACCACCGATCCACTCACAGCATTGGGGAGCGCACGATGACCATGACAACCGGCACCACAGTTCTCGACATCCAGAACGTCGATCTGACGTTTCCCGATGGGCAATCGCGGGTGACGGCGCTGGACGACGTGTCTCTGCGACTGCACCGCGGCGAGATCGCCGCGATCACCGGGCCTTCGGGTTCGGGCAAGTCCAGCCTGTTGGCGGTGGCGTCGACGCTGATCCGTCCGGATTCCGGGCACGTCTATCTCCGGACGCCGGAAGGCAGCACCGACATCGCTGCGCTGAGTCGGCGGGCGGCGTCGGAGCTGCGACGCTCGTCGATCGGCATCGTCTTCCAACAGTCGAACCTCGTGTCTTCGCTGACTGCACTGGAGCAGCTCGAGGTGATGGCGCATCTGGGGCAGTCCGTGTTCACGTCACGGGCCCGTCGCAAGGCCGTGAAATCAAAAGCGATGGATTTGCTGGACGCTGTCGGGCTCGCGGATCAGAGCGGAAAACGGCCGTCCCAGCTGTCGGGAGGGCAGCGACAGCGCGTCAATCTCGCGCGAGCATTGATGAACGATCCGCAGCTTCTCGTGGTCGACGAGCCCACGAGTGCGCTCGATCAGGAGCGCGGTGCCGCTGTCATGGATCTGATCATCGGGGTGGTGCGGGAACGCGAGGCGGCAACCCTTCTCGTGACACACGACCGAAGTCACCTGTCTCGGATGGATACTGTCTATCGTGTTGTTGACGGTTCCTTGGCGGAGGATCAGGAGGCGCTCGCGGCGTGACTCAGGCGGGCACGATTCGGGCATTCGTCACTGCATCCGGGCGGGAAGTCAACCCGCGATTTGCTGGGCAGTTAGACTGTTGTCGACTCGGGCAACTTGAGAGGACGTGTTATGGAACGCCGCCGCAACGTTGCGCAGCCGCCACAATCGCCGATTGCGGATCTGGAGCAGATGCCTGCCCTGATTCTCCTCGACAGGCTTCCGGTGCCGGTCATGGCCGTTCACCGCGATGGCAGCATCGTTTTTGCCAACCCGTCTTTCGCTGACATGCTGGGATATCCCAAGAAGGCCGTCTCGGCGTTGCGTTTGCAGGACATCCTCTACGACAAGGATGCCGACGACGTCAGTGCAGAGCAGGCCCATCGTGAACTGAGTTCCGAGCCGGGCTCGGTCAAGGAGTTCGTGCACTCCGACTCCACGTTGGTGCGCGCGACGGTCAGTCAGTCTCTGCTCCGACGGGACGACGACACGATCACCCTTGCCGTCCTCCACGATCTGACGGAGCGCCTGTGGAACAACCCACGGCACATCGACGACAAGCCCACCAAGTAATCCCAGCTACTTTCGGGATTTGACGGTTCGGTCCAGGCCGAGGGTGGCGGCAAGGGTGTTGACCACCCATTCTTCGTACTGTTGGCCGGTCCAACCCGCGCCGACCACGAGGTCTGTATAGGTCTCGGGACTGAGCAGCGTGAGTGCGACGTTCACGGCTGTTTCGAGGTCGACGGCCGGCGCTTTTTCGACGATGCCGACCATCAGATGTTCCTGCACCGTGCGTCGCTGAGTGCGGTTGATTTGCCACAGGCGGGCGGCGTCCTCGTCGGCGGAAGCGGCAGCCCGCAGCGCCAACAGGATGTCTGCGGTGCGCTCCAGAATGAGCCGTCCGTGGTGAACCTGAATCCGGAGTTGCCCGAGTGGATGTGGGGCGCCTAGTGCTGCCGCCACCCACGGACGGTCGAGAGTTGCCGTCTTTTCCTCGTCGCCCGCAACGGCCACGTCGAGCAGTGCTGACAGCACGCTCGGCTTGTTGCCGAACACGAAATAGACACTCTGCACCGACACGCCCGCCGCCGCGGCAAGCTGCTTGATCGTGGCGGCCGCGTAGCCGGGATCGACAAAAACCTCACGCGCTGCCTCGATGATCTTGCGCCGCGCCGACGTGTCTTCCCGAAGAACCTCAGTCATGATTAGAGTCTAACTCTAGAGTCGAACTCTAGCGACTCGGGAGGCGAAGTAATGACGAAGGTTCTTGTACTCGGTGGCTACGGTGCCGTCGGGATTCCCCTGATGAAACAACTCGCGAAGGTCCCCGAAATCTCCGCGTACTCCGCCGGCCGTGACCCTGCCCGCGCGGACGTCGTCGTTGATCTTAAAGAACCAGGCGCGTATTCGACTGTGGTTCGAGACTTCGATGTCGTGGTGAATGCGTCGGGTTTCGAGGATGTTCGCCTGGCCGACGAAGCGGTACGCGGTGGGGCGGCATTCGTCGACATCACGGCGACCTCGAGCTACTGCGAAGAATTGGAAGCGGTCGACGGACCCGTTCTGATGGGCGTCGGGTTGGCGCCGGGATTGACCAGTGTCCTTGCAACCGAGGCGCATCGACTCGGCGACGGACCCGTGGACATCCTGATCGGCCTCGGCGGTGGAGAACTACACGGGCCGGCCGCAACGGCGTGGACGTACGGGATGTTGGGCACGAGGTTTCCTGATCCCGACGGACGATCGATTCGCAACTACACCGGGATGAAGACGTTTCGAATACCGGCCGATGCGACCGGCTACCGCACCGGTCCTGCTGTGCGGGCCGACTTTTCGGACCAGCATGCGTTGACGCGAGACCTCGGTGTTCCGGTCAGGACGTACCTGCGATTGGACACGTCCACCGCGACGCTCGGACTTGCGGCCATGACGTGGGCACCCGCGCTACAGAAGGTCGTGCCGAAGAAGCTGTGGGGCTCGGATCGTTGGGTAGCGATGGCCCGAGCGGATACCGGCCCGGCGCTGTGGGTTTCGGGGCGTAGCCAGTCGGTCGCGACGGCAGCTATCGCCGCGCGCGCCGTGCAGGTGATTCGGGATGCCGCGATCTCGAAGCCGACGTGGTTCCACGCGGTGGAAACCACCGAGTCGTTGCAAGCGGCGGTTCCCGAACTGTCAGTGCGGCAATGGGATGGTGCGAGCCGATCGTCCGGCAAGACTGTCCACTAGTCGGGGCGAGCCGAGAAACGGCAATCCGGCGGCCGCATTGGTGAGACAACCGGGTACGACGACGCGGACGACGTGCAGGCCGGCGTGGAGAACATCAGTTGTGGTGAGATCGACCCATGCCGGCCGGAAACCGGCTGCCGTCAGAGCGCTTTCGGTGCCGGCGGCTGATGTCAGAGAGTCGAGTCCCACCTCGCCGACGACGGCACCGACCAGCTCACTCTCGAATCGTGCTTGGATCTCCGGGTCCAGGTGAAGTTGCAAGTGGCATCCGTAGTCCATCACGTCGGCAAAATCCGATCGGTAGGCGCCTGCATAGCTTCGGTCAGCTCGCCAAGGCGCAAGCGGACTGGTCGGGGAGGCCGCGGCTCGACCGATGCCGCTCTGCGGGTTGTCGTAGTCGGCGGAAAGCAGCTGCAGCTGAAGCGCTTCGCCGAGTGACTTGAACGCAGCCGTCTGCGCTTCTTCGTGGCAGGCGGTACCGATGGTCGAGTATCCGGTCAGTCGGTCGCAAACCAGGGCGCCCAGGACGGGGATCTCAAAATCACTCTCGAATGAAATCCACCTGGTCGAGAGGCTGTCGTGATTGCCCAGTCGAAGAAGCGCCTCGGGCATGCCGGTGACGACCCGAACACCACGCCGCCCGGTCCAGGACAGCGTCATCGCGTCTCGTTCGACTATCTCGCGCAAGGCATTGTCGATTGCGAACTTCACCGAGGGTCCGGCGGCGAGACCCGCCTGAGCTACCGGAGAGATCGCCGGACCCGTCCGGGCGACGAAATGAGGATACGAACCCCAGACGAGTTCGGCCGGTACCCAGATATCCGAACCCGTGATCAGGTCGGCTCCGCGAGTCCAGTCCATCTCCAGATCGTCGGTTGGTTCGACGAACGGGAACTGTGGCCGCGCGTACTGGGCGGCGTCGAAACGCGCGAGTTGTGACAGGTCGATGCTTGCTCCGATCAAGGCATCGGCCGACCCGCGGACGATCGGTTTGGCGACGATGTTGCCGCAATATCGTTCCACCGCTTCGCCTATCGCAGCTGCGGTAGGCCGTGCACGGTTGCCCAGATCGAAGCAATATCCGGCGCCGGCCGAGTCACTGGACCAGGGTGAAAAGCGTGCTGAATCACTGACATACGAGTGAATCAGCTTGAACTCGGGCGGAAAGTGCTGGGGAACAACGGCGTCGACCAGCTCTCGAATGATCCCAGTTCGGCGGTCGACGAGCGAAGATGTCATGCGAGGGGGACCGGCAGATGCAGATGGGTGGTCGATGCGCTGGTCAATCTGCTACCTCCAAGAAGGGGAAAGGCTGCCGGGGCGTTGTTGTACAGGCCCGGAGTCAGGACGCGGACGACGTGCAACCCGGCAATCGAGATGTCGCCGGTGGTGAGATCGACGGAAATCGGCTGGTGTCCCCGTGACGTCAGAAACGCTACGAGAGAAGCCAGATCCAACGGCGCTTCGTCGGGAATCTTTGATACCGAAAGTGTTTCGGTGTAGTCGAAGAGATGTTCCTCTGCGGCCAGAGCCATCGTGGGATCAAGATAAAGTTGGGCGACGGTCGGCAGATCGACGACGTCTTTCCATTGCGGATCGAACTCGTTCCGGTAACGACGGTCGGCCCGAAAGGGTTTGTACAGGTGCGCCGGCAGCGTTCCGTCCGCCACGCTGCGCCAGGTCGGCCCGTCGGGGTCGGCGAGGTCGATCGTGATGGCAAGTACGGCATACGCCTCGACAAGCGCCTTCGAGACTGCCGCCTCCACCGTCGGTCGACAAGCTGTGCCCAGCGCGACCAGTCCACGTCGGTCATCGCGGATCCACGCTGCGGCGACGGGAATGCCGAAGGGGGAGGGAAGCAGCAGCACTCGAACGCTCCGGGTCTGGCTCTCCAGATCCCCGAGTTGGCGGTGCGCAGGCAACCGCTCCCAGTCGGAAAGCTCGATCGCCGGCTGTGACCGGTCCCCGCACCACCACAGCGCGGTGGCATCGCGTTCGAGAAGTTCCAGCAGAGCTGACATCTCGGCCTCGTCGCGTGAGCGTCCCGCTGCGATTCCGGCGTACTGCAACGACGCGATCGGTGGCTCGCAGCGACGGGTGCCTGTGTAGTACCCGAGATAAGTCAGGGCCGCAGGCACGTAGGTGGGCACCTTTTCGTCCATGGTGTGACCGAGTGCCCAGCGAATGTTCAGATCAGAGGTGAAGGGAACAAAGGGGAATCCGGGAAGGCGGTACTGATCCTCGCTGTACAACGCAAATTCAGCGGGATCGACGACCCGTGAGCCGGCCAGTTCCAGCGCTGACGCACTGCTGCGGACCAGATCCTCGGGGACCACGTTGCCGCAATATCTTTCGACGGCCTCACCGGTCGCCGCCCCGCGAGCTGCTGCATCGTCGCGTATCGAAGCCCCGAATCCGTAAGGGTCCGCGCGAAACAGTGAACCGCTGACACCGAAGTTTCTGGTGTCGGCCACCCTCGCGGCCCAACCGACCCAGCCCGTCGGCATGTCCGAGCGAATGTGTGGTTCCAGTGAGGTCAGCACGCCGCTCCGGGCGTCGACCAGCAAGTCATCCACTGTCAGTTCCTCCGAGTATCGGCAGGGTCAACGACCCGGAAAATGATTGGTGCAGTGCGGTACTGCGTGTTCCTCGATAGCGATCACCGTCTCCGAGATTGCGTGCGAGGCGGGGGAAGTCCGAGCCGGCGATCCGCAGCGACACGACATCACCCGCGCGCACTGTGTGCAACACGGGATCCAGATCGATGGTCACCATCGTCGGCTGCACGCTGACGCCCGCGCCCCGTGCGATCGACCTGGTGACTCCAGCGGCATCTACGACGCTCAGCTCGACGATCCAATCGGCTTCGCCCTCGGGCGAGTGCACTTTCAGCTCTATCGATGGTGTTCCGGAGAGTACGGAGTCGTGCTTGATATCGAAAGTCCAGAAAACACAGTCGTTTCGGGCCCTTGAGGCGTCATACAGGAAGCTGTAAGCCGCATCCTTGCGATCTGGTTCGAGATGAACGCGATTCGCACCCGTGACAAACGGTTCGGTCGACCATTCGCCGACACCCCGGTCGAATACCCGGTTGATGGTCAGGGGCCGCGCAGCGAATACCGATTCCATCCACTCGACCTGAAGGCGGCCGAAACTTGTCTCGCCGACCATTCCAGGGCGGAGGTCGTGCGCCCAGGGGCCCACGATCAAACTCTGCGGCCCGCGCCCCACGGACGTGAAGTGCCGAAGCGTCTCCCGGATCATCGCATCATCCCAACCGCCGACGTGCAGTCCGGCGACATCGAGCTCGGACAGTTCGTCCGCGGAGACGAGATCGTCGCTGCCGTACGGTTCGCGTTCACGAGCCCGGCTGATCGGCGTCCTCCAACCTGGTGAATCGGAGGTCAGACCGACTTTCTCGATCATCGACTGCACCGGGAGATGTTCCAGCAAAGACGAATCCGAGCGCATCAGGGCAGGGATGAAACCCTCACGAGAGGAAGACGAATCTCCGTGCTCGCCCCACCACGCCAGATGCTCGGCGAGGAGAAGGATCCCCGAGGGATCACGTTTGACGCGGTCGCTTCCGATGGTCGGCACCTTGGAGACGACGCCGTCTACACGAAATGACCGATCGGCGCTGTTGGTCTCGGCAGCAAATGCCCAGGCGGTTCCTGCCGCATACGAAGCCCCGCTCGCGATGACGCACTCCGGTGTCCACGGCTGATCCTGCAGCCACTCGGCCAGGGCGGCGCTGTCCTCGCGCTCGTGGACGTGCGGTTCCCAAGAGCCGGTGGAATCGTGCCGTCCGCGTACGTCCTGCGAGATGAATGCAATTCCTCGCGATCGCCATTCGATCCCCTCCGCCAGATGCCATCCACGCCCGTACGGGGTGCGGATCACGATCAGTCCGCGCGGTGAAGAACCCGGTGGGAGAAGCACATCCGTAGCCAGCGAAGAACCGTCTGCTGCCGGGATCTTCACGCCGAGTGAGATCACCGGAGCGTCGGCGCGGGTTCGAGAACGCCGCCGGGCAGTGGTAGCACGGGATGGCGAGTCATCATGAGGGTTCGCGGATTCATCCGGATCTGGTGGTGAAGGTGTGATGGCGGTGCGCCACGTACACCAGCCACGACGGCCGAACATGCAAGCGCACTGGCCATTGCGGCTGCGGTGGGTGAAAGTCCAAGCGGACGACTTTCGCTGCCGGCGAGGTGGTTCCACAGAGCCAGCAGGTGATCAGGTACACGTGACGCGGCTAGCCGCCGACCGCAGACGTCCCGGTAGCTCGCGCTGTCGATGCCGTCGAAGAAGGGACCGATGCAGATCTCACCCAGCTCCGCGTGGACGCGTTGCCACGGTGTTTGGTTTCGGCGGCACCAGGTATCGAGTTCCGACCACTCGTCGTGAGGAGGAGCACCGGCAACCGACAGTACGAGGTCCGACGACGCAACGTCGTCTTCGATTGGCGCAGTAGTGGATACGACCTCGAGATGCGGAAGAGCCTTGGAGAGCAGGGCGATGCAAGCATCGGCAACGGGCCCGATCCCGTCCATCAGCACACGCTGTGGGCGCGGAATCTCTGGCACTTGACCTGGAACAGCCAGCACGCCGCGAGAGACGAGGGCGTCGGCGATCTCGATAGCTCCCGGGCCGAGCACCGAACCAGAGCGCCTGAGAAAGTTGTCGAGTTCCGCGAGGTCTTCGGCCGGCGCGCCGATCGTGACCGCGTTCTCGTCCGGTGTCAGGTAATGCCAAACACCGTCCGGGGTCGGATACAGCTGGTGTCCGTCGGCGAGGGCGTACACGGATCTCCTTGTCGGTGCCCGCACCCGACGAGTCGGATGCGGGCGGGGTCATCGGCAGATCAGACTGTCGAAACAGTCTGGATCAGGGGAGGTTTCAGCTCTGGAAGCTGAACGGGTTGTCGACGAGGGCGTTGGTGCCCACACCCTGCAGAGCGTGTGCGGACGTTGCCTCGGCAACCGGCTCGAAGGTGAACGGGTTGTCGACGAGAGCGTTGGTGCCGACGCCCTGGAGTGCATTGGTCGGAGCCGAGTTGGAGATGCTGTCGAACGAAATGTTGCTCATTGTCATCCCTTCCGTAATGGAAACCATTTCCATTACGATGCCACCGTACGAAAGATCGCCACGGAGAGCAACAGGTACAAGAGAGTGCATACATGAGCGAGACCCCGACGAGGGGATCCGTCGAAGCGCAACCACATGTCTTTCGGGACAGATCGTTTCGATTGTTCTTCACGGCTCGTACGATTGCCGTAGCCGGTGCGGCGGTCACCGGAGTGGCCATGCCGATCCTGGTGTTCGACATCAGCCGGTCTCCGTTTCTCACCTCACTCGCGGCTGCGGGGACGGTTCTGCCGTATCTCGTGTTCGGCTTGTTCGCCGGCGCCGTGGCAGACCGAGTCAACCGGCGGACGGTCATCCTGTGTGCGCAGGCCGTAGCTGCACTTGCTTTGGCGAGTATTCCGGCAGCGCAGGCACTCGGCGTATTGACGGCGTGGCATGCCGTCGGCGTATCGATCTGCATCGGAACGTGTTTCGTGTGGTTCGACGCCGCTGCTTTCGGAGCGCTGCCTGCTCTGGTCGGTCGGCAGAGGATACCGGCGGCCAACAGCGCGCTGTGGACGTCCAGCACGCTGATCGATGTTGTCTTTCCGGCGATAGCCGGCGTGCTTGTGGCCTCGATCGGCCCGGCCTACGCATTGGGTGCTGATGCACTGGCTTACGTACTGGCCGGGCTGGCCATGGCCTCGATCGGAGCCTCGTTTTCGATTACTCCTGCGGCGCCGAAGAAGTCGGGAACCGGAATTGCGCGTGACATACGCGAAGGCCTCAACTTCCTCTGGCAGTCGCCGCTTCTGCGGGCCTTGACCGGCGTCGGCTTCGTCAATTCGCTGACGCAGGGTGCTGTTACGGCGCTCCTGGTGGTGTACGCATCCGAGAGGCTTGGGATTTCGACGTCGAGTCCGATGATCGGCGCCGTGTGGACGGCCGTCTCCGTGGGTGGAGTGGTCGGGGCGCTCGTGCTTCCACGCCTACCGGCGCAGTGGCCGGTCGGGGCGATCACTGTCGGGGCGCTGACCATCGCCCCGGTGGTGCTGTTCGTCGTTGCGACAACCGGCAACACCGGCGCCGCGATCACGGCGCTCGTCGTCTACTCCGGCTGTGCGACCGTCACCATCCTCAATGGCATCGGTGCACGTCAGCGCCTGACTCCGGATCGTCTGCAGGGGCGCGTGAACACCACGGCGAGGATGGTCGCCTGGGGTGGTTCGCCGGTCGGCGCCTTGATTGCCGGGGCAATCGCAGGACGCTGGGACATCGGCACCGCCTACTTCGTTGCGTGCATCTTTGCGCTGGTCGGGGCGCTCTTCGCGTGGGCGAGCGCGCTGCGGACCGACCCCTATCCGCACAAATGAGCATGTGACTATTAATGAAAACGACTGTCGTTATGGTTAGATCCACCTGTTCATGACTGCGAACCCCACCGACTCAGGAGTGCGATGACGCTGACCAGCGAGGCAGCACCACGAGTGCCGTCGCGTCCACATCCCGTCGGCGTGCGCGGGTACGTCCCGTTTCTGTTGGCCACGGCGGTTGTGCTTGTCGCGGTCTCCACCGTCGCGGTGTGGTCGGGTGCCGCGTCGGTGTCCTTTGCCGACGTGTTCGCGGTGTTGTACGCACACGTCGGCGGTCCGCCGGTCGACCCGTTGCTCGATCGGATCGTGTGGGGATTGCGGGTACCGCGCATTCTGATTGCGGCATTGGCGGGCGCCGGGCTGTCGCTGGCCGGCGCCGTGCTGCAAGCGTTGGTGCGCAACCCGATTGCCGATCCGTACATTCTGGGCGTGGGTTCCGGAGCATCCTTCGGTGCAGTACTGATCATGACGACCGGCATCGGAACCAGCCTGTCTATCGGTGTTCCGGTGGCAGCCTTCCTGGGGGCCATGGTCTCCCTGATCGCGGTTCTCGTACTGGGTCGGCGAGAGGGAATGCTCGTCCCGCTGCGCATGGTCCTGGCCGGAGTTGCCATCGGCTATCTGCTCTCGGCTGCAACAAGTTTTGTGCAGTTGCGCGCCGATCCGAGTCAGCTTTCGGGAGTGCTCTTCTGGTTGCTGGGCTCGGTGAGCGGGGCCAGTTGGTCGGATCTCGGTGTGCCCGCCGCGGTGATCACCGTCTGTGCGGCAATTCTGTTGACACAATCGCGCCAACTCAACGCGTTGGCCATGGGAGACGAGAGCGCGCAATCGGTCGGCGTGGACGTGCGCCGTACCAGGTTGCTACTACTGGTGATCGCGTCGTTGCTGACCGCGGTTGTCGTATCCGTCGCCGGGGGAATCGGTTTCGTGGGGCTGCTCGTGCCGCACGCCGTACGACTTCTGGTCGGTTCCGATCACGGCAAGCTGCTCCCCGCGACCGCGTTGGTTGGTGCCACCTTCCTGGTGATCGTCGATCTTGCGGCTCGGATGTTGGATGCGCCCAACGAATTACCACTCGGGATCATCACCGCCGGATTGGGTGCACCGTTCTTCCTCTGGTTGCTTCGACGGGACGGCGGTGCGCAGTCATGAGATTGTCGGCCAGCGGAATTCACGTCGTTCGGGGCGGACGCCTCGTGGTTTCGGGTGTAGACCTCGAAGCGCCCGAGGGAAGCGTGGTCGGACTCGTCGGACCGAACGGCAGTGGAAAGTCCTCCCTCCTGCGCGCGTTGTATCGCTCGATGAAGCCTCGAAGCGGAATCGTGAAGGTGGACGAGGTGAATGTTTGGGACGATCTCTCGCCTCGATCGGCGGCACGCATCATCGGTGTTGTGGGGCAGGAGCATTCATCCGATTTCTCGTTCAGTGTCCGCGAGGTGGTTGCAACGGGTCGGACGCCGCATCACAGCGCGTTCTCTCGAATCGGCGAGATCGACCGAGACATCGTCAGCGCCGCACTGGTGCGAACCGGCATGCAGGGCTTTGGATCACGTCTCTTCGCCGAACTGTCCGGCGGAGAAAAACAGCGTGTGATGTTGGCCCGGGCGATCGCTCAACAACCGTCGGTGCTGGTCCTGGACGAGCCCACCAACCACCTCGACATCCGTGCTCAACTCGAATTGATGGAATTGGTCGCCGAACTCGGTACCACGACGATTGTCGCGATCCATGAACTCGCTTTGGCCGCAGCGTATTGCGACTACGTCTGTCTGCTCTCCGGCGGGGTAGTTGTCGCGACAGGACCAACGGCCGAGGTCCTCACCGAGGACCTGCTGTCCGAAGTATTCGGGGTTCAGGTGCATCTCGGCACTCATCCGTTGACCGGGCGCCCCCTGCTCTCGTTCGCACCTCCGCTCCTACACACGAAAGAAGCAGTGTCTTGAAATCCTCGATACGTACTGCCGCGCTGATGTGCTCGGCCGTTACCGCCACTGCAGTACTGGCCGCATGCGGAAACTCCACGGCGGATTCGGCGGCGTCGGCGTCCGAGAAGATCACCGTCACCAATTGTGATCGCGAGGTCACGGTGCCCAAGACGGCGGAGCGGATTGTCTCGCTGTATCCGTCGATGACGGAACTTCTCATTCAGCTCGGCGCCGCCGACCGCATTGTCGGACAATCGAATACCGACCTCTCTCCTCCCAGCCCCGAACTCGCTGATCAGTTCGCGGCCGTGCCGGTACTGAGCACCGGAGTTCCCGCGAAAGAAGCATTGCTCGACGCCCGTCCGGATCTGATCGTCTCCGACGGGGAATACTGGTTCGACGGTGACCGATTGCAGACCATGGACGAATTGCGTGACCTCGGCATCCCGATCTTCGTGAACAGCGGCTACTGCCACAAGGCCGTCACCGAGGGGCGGATCGACGACGTCTGGTCCGACCTCGACGGTCTCGGCGCCTTGACCGGAACAAGTGACGCGGCAGCAACCCTCCTGACCGACGGCAAGAAGTCCCTCGCAGCAACCGAGGCATCTGTCGCCGGGCAGGAGCCGGTTCCCACTGTGATGGTTCAGGTTTCGGAGGGACAGTCCTATGCTCTGGCCAGGGGCCTCTACAGCAGTGTGCTCGAGGCCGCCGGGGGAAGCAATCTTTTCGAGAACGACCTTCCCGACGGAAAGTACTTCGGCCAGGTAGCCACGGAATCGGTGCTCGCGAAGTCGCCGAAGGCTGTCCTCGTCGTCTACTCCACCGAGTCGGCTCGGGAATCCACCCTGGATGCTGCGCGGACGGCATTTGCCGGAACCCCCGCCGCGGCGTCGAATGCGATCTTTGCCGTTCCGGAGGCGTGGTTCGCCGGCGAGTTGGTCTCGATCGACGGGGCCGGCGAGGTGTCTCGCCTGCTGCACCCGGGTTCGTGACCGCACTCGAGCGAATCGAGGCCGTCGTATCACTGCATGCAGTGTTGGACCGGACGGTGAGTCCGTCGGAGCTACCGTTCGACGAGCACGCACTGCCGCCGGTGACGTGTGAATCCGTGGAACTGCCGGCCGCGACGCCACTGCCGGCCTGCGGGTTCGCGGACGTCTTGCAGGCACGGCGGAGCCGCTACGACCCCGCACAGACGGCACTCCGAGCAGGCGAGCTGTCAAACGTGTTGCACCACAGTGTTGTCAGCAGCCCGACGGCGGGCGGGATGCGCGAACTGACGCTGTCGTTTGTTCTCAGCCGACCCGGAGACGAGCTCGGAGCCGGGGTATACCGATATGCCCGAGGCCGTGCCGAAGCTGTCCGGCCAGGCGACGTGCGAGAGCACCTTCGAGCGAGCCTTCTCCAACCCGAGTTCGTCGACGTGTTCCCGGTTCTTTTGTTTGTGGTCGCCGACGTCGAAGCTCCGCTCGAGAAGTACGCGATGCGGCACTACCGCACGATGCACGTGGATGCCGGTGTGCTGGTTCAGAATCTGTACCTCGTGACCGAGGCGATGGGACTTGCGGGCTGCGCCATCGCAGGATTCACGGATACGCGAGTGGCATCTCTGTTGAATCTCGCGACGACGCAGCTTCCCGTCATGGCTTTTGCACTCGGGAGGCGCAGCTAGGTCAGGCGAGAATACGTGCCTTCTGGGTCTCGAACTCGGCCTCGGTCAATACTCCCGCATTCTTGAGTTCGCCCAGCTTGGTGAGCTGTTCGAGCTTCAAGTCCATCGATGCTGCCGGAGCTGCCTGCGGTGGCAGGGGTGGTAGATCGGGAATCGGCGGCACCGGCTGGGCCTGCGCTGCGCGAGCCTGATCTTCGGCGGCCCAACGGGTCCGCTGACGGCGCTGAACATTGCCGTGAATGGAGCTTGCGACGGCTACCCGGCCGGCTCGCCTCAAGAAACTCATGCGTCCTTCTCCGTATTGCCTGGTGCGGTGTTGTCGAGTGCGGTGGCAAGTTCGTCCAAGCTCAGGTGACCTTCGGTGACAATCTTTGCGCCGCTGCGTGTCCACGCGTCGATCACCGGCAGTATGGCCAGTTCCTCGTAAACGAGCACGGCGGCAACACTACCGGTGGCCAACTCGTCACCAACGGCGGCGATGTCGCCGGCGTCGAGCAGTCCGGAGGCTGCGCCGTCGAACTGCGCCAGATCGAAATCTGCGAGTTCGAAGGTCGATGCCGGTACGACGGCCACTGATCCATCGGCGGCTTTGGTGACGAACTCGAGGTCGAGGATGCGGATCACGCCGGAGTCGACGAGAGTGAGCAGCTGCTCGAATCCTGCGGAGGTCGGTGCACCGCCGGGAAACTCGACGGCAACGTATTCGATCGGACCGAATTGGTCTTGGTTGGACATCGGTTACTTCTTGCCCTTCGTGGGTTGCGGTTCTTCCAGAGCAGGTACTTCGTCGGGCATGCGGCCGGCCGGAATGATGGCGAGCAGGGAGAGTCCGGCGAGGACGAGTAGCGAGGTTCGCAGGGCGCGCAAGCGCGCTTCGGTGTTGATCCGGATGGCTTCGTCGATCTGTGCCTGTGTCGCGGAGGTGTTTTCGAGCGTCACGACGAGTTGATCGTTGGGGACGAAGTTGACCTGGTCGAGATTGATCCCTGACTCGACCTTGAGCGATGCCGGGATGGTGGGGTTGTCGATCAGCTGCGAGCTGACGAGGGTACCCAGGATTCCGACGGCGAACACGCTGGCCACCGCGATGCCGACGCTGCCGGACATGTTGTGTACCAGTCCCCGCCAGGCACCGACGTCGCCGGCCAGTTCCTTGGGGGCTGCGGTGAGGAGGGTGTTGAACACCAGCGCAACGATGGCGCCCTGCCCGAGGCCGAGGGTGATCAGTCCGATGACGACAAAGATCTGATGCCAGTCGCCACGAATGGTGAAGGCCAACAAGATGAGTCCAGCGGCAACAACGACGAACCCGGCTCGTGCGATCAGACGCGGGGAGTACGTCTTGTACAGACGCGCGACGACGGTACTCGCGATGAAGATCGAAAGTGTGTACGGGATGATCGAGAACGACGTCTGCAAGCTGCTGCGGCCCTGGATGATCTGCATGTACAGCGGAATGAGGAAGTTGGCCGCGGTTCCCACGAACATCATCGTCGCCATGCAGATCGTGGTGGCGCGCTCGGCGCCGGTCTTGAGGACGTCGAGGTTGAAGAGCTGAGGCTTGTTCTGCGCCTTGCGGCTTCGCGTCCACTGGAAGAATCCCTGCGCGCAGATGGTGCCGAGGACGATCAGGATGGCCGCGGGTGAAACACCGATGACCGAGAACGGCGCAGCGTCGGTGGCCAGGATGACGCCCCACGAGTTCAGGCCGCTGAAACCGAAGCTGAGCAGGATGACGGCAACGGCAGCAATGGCGGCGCCGGCCCAGTCGATGGTGATGTCCTTCTGCGGGGGAACAGGTTTGACCCGGAAGCTCAGGATCAGGTTGACCACCGCGAGAGCCACGACGAGGGCGAACGAGTATCGCCACCCGATCGTCGTCGCGAAGGAACCGGCGATGAGCAGCGCCAGCACACCGGCCGCCGGGATTGCTGCTGCCAGGTAACCGATGGCCTTTGCCTGCTGATCGCCACTGAAGTTCGTGGCGATGAAGACCGTCAACGCGGGAGCGATGAGGGCGATCACGGCGCCGGATGCAGCTTGCGCCACGAACAGCATTGCCGGGCTCTGACTCAGGGCGACCGCGGCCATTGCTAGGCCGTGAATCGCGACGGCAATCTGGAAGACCAGACGCGTTCCGTAACGGGCGCCGATCTTGGCCCCCAACAGAATGAAGGCAGCCATGGCGAAGGTGCCCGCGGTGATCGCGGTGCCGACACTTGTTGCGGGCGTGTCGAGATCGGTGGTGATGCCGGCCATCGAGACGGTCAGGGCGTTGACGGCGAACGACGCCTGAATCTGGGTGAGGACCACCACGATGAGTGGTAGCCAGGAGGCGGTGCTCACGGCGGCCGTTGTGGCGGCCGCGCCAGGCTTTACGGACATGATGGGTCACGCCTTCCTCGACACTGCGTGTACTCGCGACGTGCCCGGATCAGCCACGCACGGCTACATTAGCCGGAATTGTGCTGAATGGTCGCCTGCAAGTGGTTGGTTTCTTCGCGGTAGACCACCATCTCCCGGTGCAAGGCGCGCCGGAAGCGCGGTTGCTCGGCCAGGAGTACGGCCAGCACGGTCAGCAACAGCCACGTCGCGGCCGCGCTCGCGAGGAGCAGCAGGACCGGAATCCACGGACCGCCCATCTGCTCGAGCAGCGTCGTCTTTGCCCAGACGCGCCAGTAGAGCATCAGATTGACGATCAGTCCGACACCGTACGAGATGACGAAGGACAGCAGGAACTGCTTCCACGTGCCGTCGTGGCGCCGCGCCGTCATCGGTTCTGCCCGCAGCGGCAAGCTCACCGACATCACGTTCGCGACCCCCAACCAGAGCAGGATCATGGTCAGCACCTGGCCGCACGCCTTCACCAGGTCAGCACTGCTTCCGGAGCGCCACGCGAGGACGGCGCTGAGCAGGAACCCGGCGCTGCCGACGAGGAGCAGCATCACCGCGTTTTTCGCGACGAGCACGTGCCAGAGCCTGGTTCCACCGGACAACGCAGCGCGCACGCGGCCGGCGTCGAAGCTGAGCGCATTGGTGCACACGACGCTTCCGACCACACCCGAGAGTGCATACAGCGCAAGGTAAGGCAGTCGATCTTCCTTGGTGTCCCACTGGAAGAGGCGAATGAATGCCAGGTACGCCAAGCCCATTCCGAGGCTCAGCCCCAGCCGAAACGCGATCGACCGAGGCTTACCACTCACGACGTGCCGTGCTTCCTCACGGATCCGGGAGCCGAGATCCTGCACGTGGCGGACGACGGGGTTGCCAGAGTTCAGCGGGACGTAACCGCGGATCGCGGCGGCGACGGTGTCGGTGTCACCGGCATCGAGCGCGGCGACGCGTGCTTCGAGAACCGCAAGGTGGGCGGCGCGCAAGGCTATCCGTGCGGTGGTCACCGCGGCGACGGCGTCGGCCTCGGCCTGCGCGGCGGTGCCGATGCCGGCGTCGGCGGGCAGTGGCGGCTGCAACGTCGTGATCAGTTCGAGTTGGCGCGCCATGTGCGGCGACGGTGACAACCCGCTGTACGACGGTCGGCTCAGCGCTGATCGTTCGTCGTCGAGCGAATCACGGACGGCCGCGGCAGCCTTGCGGACGGCTGCCGGGTTGTGCCAGCGCACCGACCGGGCGTCACGCTCGGCGGCGACGGCCCGGGAGGCAACCTCGGTCAGATCCTCGACCGCTGTCAATGTCTGCTCCACTCGGTTTAGGTTGGTTTCATGACCACCAACTCGGAAAAGGAAGATCTCCAGCGGTACCTGCAGGCAGCACGTGATGCGCTCGTCTGGAAGCTCGACGGGCTGTCGGAGTATGACATTCGGCGCCCGATGACCCGGACAGGGACCAACTTGTTGGGTCTGGTCAAACACATGATCGGCGTCGAGCTCGGGTATTTCGGTCCGACGTTCGGCCGTCGGGTTCCCGATCTCCCCGCGTGGTTGCGTTCGGAGGAACTCAACGTCGACATGTGGGCCCGCGCCGACGAGTCCACTGCCGACATCGTCGAAACCTATCGCCGCACCTGGGCTTTCGCCGACGCCACGATCGAGGAGCACGATCTGGACGCCCCCGGCTTCGTGAAGCACTGGCCGGAGGATCGTCGCGACGTCACACTGCACCGGATACTCGTTCACGTTGTCACCGAGATCCATCGGCACGCCGGCCACGCGGACATCGTGCGGGAGCTGATCGACGGCGCCGCTGGGATGAAGGCGGGCGACAACAATCTGGCTCCCGGTGATGAGGCGTGGTGGGCCGAGTACACCGACCGTCTGGAGACGGCGGCACGCGAGGCCCACCACGCTTGAACTACTCGAATACCGCTGCTGCGCCGATCACCACGACAACGATCACGAAGTTGATCAGTAGCAGTGGCCAGACGAAGCGCAGGAACTTGTCGTAGCCGACCTTCGCCATGGCCAACCCGCCGACAACGACGACGTTGGTCGGGGCAACCATCAGCATCAGGCCGTGGCCCATCTGGAAGGCGGTGATGACGAGTGCGCGGCTGACTCCGGCAAAGTCGCCCAGCGGCGCGAGCAGCGGCATCGCCAGGGTGGCGTGACCGGAACTGGACGGGATCAGGAACGCCAGCGGGATGTTGACGAGCATCACCAGGATCGCGAAGACCCCCGCCGAAGCGCCGCTGACCAATTGCTCCATCGCGTTGAGGATGGTGTCGAGGGTTTCGGTGTTGGTCATGATCACCGAGACGCCGCGAGCGAGCAGGATGACGATCGCCGGTCCGACCATGTCGCCGGCTCCACGCGTGATCAGGGAGACGATCTTCTTCTCACCCATCTTCGCGACTATGCCGACGAGAACGGCGGCGAGGATGAACAGCATCGCCAATTGCGGGAACCACCAGTTCAACTCGAACCAGTAGGGCTCGGTTGCCGTGACGTGGTACGCGTCGTACTCGGCCGGACCGGTGGTGGCGCCGAAGATGCTCGACCACGGGATGACGGAGAAGATCATCAGTCCGAAGGTGAGTCCGGTGATGAGCAGTACCAGCTTCTGAGTTCCGGTGAGCTTGCCGTCGATGTCCACCGGCTCGGCCGACTCTTCGTCTTCGTCGTCCGCGATGTCGAAGCCGACAAGCGACTTGGACGGATCCTTCTTCACCTTTGCGGCGTAGCGGAGAACGAATACCACTGCCACAGCGGTCAATACGATCCACAGGATCACGCGCAGCACGATGCCGTCACCGATGGAGACGCCTGCCTCACCGGAGGCGACGCCGATCGAGAACGGATTGACGGTCGACGCCATGTTTCCGACCAGAGCGCCGAGGATGATCATGGTGGCCGCGACCATGCGGTCGTAGCCCAGTGCCGTCATCAGCGGTATGAGCAGGGCGTAGAAGCCGAACGTCTCGACCGAGAAGCCCATTGTCGAACCGAGCAGTGAGAACAGCACCATGATGACGGTGATGAGCAACCAGCCCTTGTCGCTGAGCTTGGTAGCGAGTTGGGAGACAGCGGTTTCGAGACTGCGGGTGGCAAAGCTGACCGAGATGAACGCACCGAGCGCCATGATGAAGAGGACTACGCCGACCGAACCGAAGAGCCGTCCGATGTTGTCGGTGTCGACGAACCCGGTGATCGAATCCTGGACGCCGTAGAGGCCGTTGACGGGGGAGAGGATCAGTTGCTGGATTCGTTCCCAGAACGACAGCGGAGACGTGACGGTTTCGAAGCTGCCGGGAACGGGTGAGCCGTCCACGTCGACGCCGAAGCGTCCGGCCGGAATGAACAGTGCCGCAATCCATACCAGGACGGTGACGATCGCGAGCATCGTGACCGCGCCGGGGAACTCGAACTTCTTCTTGGCCGGAGTAGGTGCGGACCCCGTGTCGGTTTCGGTGCTCATTTCTTCCCCTCGAAGGTGTCGGCGTACTCCTGGAAGAACAGTGCTTTGGCGACGACGGCCTTCTCGAGCTCGTCGAGCAGGACGCGTTCGTTGGGGCCGTGGATGTTCGCGTAACCGTCGGTGGCGCCGAACAACAGCTTCTCGGCGGTGGGCACTGCTGTATCCAAGGCCATCACGAGGGGGATCGAGCCGCCGCCTGCCATCAGCCCGGCCGGCTCACCCCACGACTGCGATAGTGCAGACAGTGCCGCGTCGAAGGCCGGTCCACCTTCGGCTGCCGCAAACCCGTCGCCGGTTTCTCCCGCGGTGACAGTCAGTTGCAAACCGAAGGGGCGCAGGGCTTCCAGGTGCCGGACCAGAGCAGCCTGCGCCTCGGTGGCAGGTTGGCGCGGGTGTACGCGCAGATTGATCACGGCGCGGGCAGTGCTTGCGACGGCGTTGACCGCACCGTCCACAGGGGGAGCGTCGATTCCCGTCACGGTGATGGCCGGGCCCGACCAGATGCGTTCGCCGATGCCGCCGGTTCCGAGCAGCGGAAGCCCGTCTTGGATCTCGGCGAGGGTGCGGAACTCGTCCTCGGTGTATGAACTGCCGGTCCACGGTTCGCGCATGAGGCCGTCGACCGCCACGTCACCGTTGTCGTCGTGCAGCGACGCCAGTGCGCGGATGAGCGCGAGGCGGGCGTCCGGTGCGGCGCCGCCGTAGAGGCCGTTGTGCTTGTCGGCGCCGAGAGTGGTGAGTTCGACGATCACCTGGGCGGATCCGCGCAGTGCGACGGTCAGGGTCGGTGATCCGGGGCGAACGCTGCCGACGTCGGCGATGACCATTGCGTCGGCCGCAAATAATTCAGGGGCTTCCGGCGGATAGTTGTCGAAGGGGCTGCCGAATTCTTCCTGGCCCTCGATGACGACCTTGACCGTCACCGGCGGCTTTCCGTCGAAGACTCGAAGTGCACCGATCATGCCGATGACATTTGCCTTCGAATCTGCCGTACCGCGGCCGTAAATCGCGCCGTCACGCTTGCTCGGTTCGAAAGGCGGAGAATCCCAGAGTTCGACGTCGTCGGCGGGAACGACGTCGTAATGCGAATACATCAATACCGTCGGGGATCCGGCGGGGCCGGGCACTGTCGCAATGATGACGGGCGCGGTTTTACCTGTTATTTCGAGTTTCTCTATTTTCGTGACTCCGGATTTTTCCAGTAGAGAAACGATCAGATCGTGAGCCTCGAAGAGGGGTTCGCTGGGGAAACCCTCGGTCGCTATCGACGGGATGCGAACAAGTTCGACTAGTTCCGACTCCAGAGTCGGCATCAAAGCTGCAACTGTTTCCTTGATCGTGGAATAGGAGGGTGACGCGGATTCTTCCGGCACGGAACTGACTCCTTCTGGAAAAGGCGAAAAGCATTAGAGGCAGAGTCTTACACCCGATATATGGGCTGTGAAAGGGCAACCCGAACAAAAGGCCGAAGTCGGTCGTCGGGGCTGCGATTCTTGACATTGACGTCAACGTCAACACACACTGTGACGGTGACCACCAGCGAAACGCAGGAGCGAGCGCGGACAGCCCGCAAGCTCGGGGACGGTCCACGCCGTGCCGGACTGCTCGACACCGCTGCCCTCTGCTTCGGCGAACTCGGATACGACGCCGTGACGGTCGAGACGATCACGACCAGGGCTGATGTGTCCCGGGCGACCTTCTACGCGTACTTCTCGTCGAAGGACGAGGTCTTCCGCGCCGTCGCCGAAATGATGTGCCGACGCTTCCTCGACGCTCAGCACATGGAGGGTCCGGCGGCCGAGGATCTACGCGAAGTTCTCCGAACGACCACGTCGGCGTTCATCACGGCCGTGTACACCTACGGTGACCTGCTCGCGGTGATCGAGCATCGGGCGCGGGTGGATTCCGAGGTCGAGCGCAGTTGGTCGGCGGTCCGCGAAAAGCTCGTGAGCCGCTACGTGCGCTTCGTCGAACGTATTCGACAGGTTCACGACGTAGATCCCTGCGTTTCGCCTCCGGTGCTCGTGCAGATGATCTCGGACGCACAGATGGCCGGTGGAGCACGACTGAGTAAGGCGAGTGTCGAAGAGCAGAACCAGTTCATTGCAGATATGACGACGATGTCCGAGCGGTTGATCGGGTTCGAAGAGTCGAAATAGATTTCTTTTACGAATGGAGTGATCGGTGGCAGAACAAGACGTGCTCGAAGCGGCTCTGGCGGAGATCTCTGCGCTGCAACAAGCGCATTGGCCCGCCGGCATTCCCCGCGCCGTCGAGTATCCGCTCGAAGGTGGGGGGCTTGTCGATTACTTGCGGCATTGGGCGATCGAGCGGCCGGATACTCCTGCCATCGTCTTCTACGGTCGGGTCATCACGTATTCCGAATACGACGAGCTTTCGGATCGTTTTGCCGGATGGCTGCTGTCACTCGGAGTCGAACGCGGCGATCGCGTCGGCGTTCACCTGGTCAATTGCCCTCAGTTCCATATCGCGATGCTCGGCATTCTCAAGGTCGGTGCGGTTCACGTGCCGATCAATCCACTCTTCCGTGAACATGAATTGATTCACGAACTCAACGATGCCGGCGTCAAGGTCCTACTGACGCAGAACACCTTCTCGAAGTTGGTGAAGAAGGTTCGCTCACAGACTCCACTCGAACACGTCGCGAAGACTGCAGTGTCGGACATGCTGACGGCGATCCCGACCGTCGAACTGCCCTTCGAGGTCGACGATCCGCGCCTGAGCGACTGGCAGTCGATCATCACCAGTGAGCGGGCGACTCCTGTCGCCACCGAACTCGATTCCCTCGCCGCCCTGAACTACACGGGCGGAACGACGGGAATGCCCAAGGGCTGTGAGCACACTCAGCGCCACATGGTTTACACCGCGGCCACCGCGACGCTTGCGGGCGGTGACCAGGTGGGTGCCAATCCGCCGGTGTCCCTGGTGTTTCTGCCGATCTTCTGGATCGCAGGTGAGGACTTCGGCATCCTGGTTCCGCTCGTCAACGGCGGAACCGTGGTCCTGCTGAATCGTTGGGATGCGGAGACCACGCTCGACGCTGTCGAGGCTTACGGCGTGACCTCGCTGGTCGGAACTGTCGACAATTACGTCGAACTGATGGACACGCCAGGATTCGCGGAGCGAAATCTCTCGACACTCCGGAACGTCATGGCAGTTTCGTTCGTTCTCAAACTCGATCCGGCCACGCGCCAGCGGTGGCGCGAGGCTACCGGCGGCGTTCTGCGCGAAGCGAGCTACGGCATGACCGAAACCCACACCGCGGACACGATCACCCTCGGCTTCCAGGACGGCGACTACGACCTGAAAAGCGAGCCGGTGTTCTGCGGAATTCCGGTGCCCGGCACCGACGTTCTGATCGTCGATCACGACGGCAGGCCGGTTCCCGTCGGCGAGCACGGGCAGATCATCGTGCGCAGCCCGTCCATCCTTTCCGCGTACTACCGCAACGAGGCGGCCACCGCCGACGCCATCCGTGACGGCTGGCTGCAGACCGGTGACGTCGGAAAGTTCAGTGAGCGTGGCGGTTTGCACTATTTGGCGCGAAACAAGGAAATGATCAAGACCAACGGCATGAGTGTCTTTCCCTCCGAGGTGGAAGCGCTGCTCATGCTGCACCCGGCGATCGAAAAGGCTGCGGTGGTGCCGAAACCGGACCCGGACAAGGGGCAGGTGGCTTTTGCGTTTGTCCAACTGGTCGAGGGTTCCGACACTGCGGCCGACGAGATCGTCTCGTGGGCGAAGGAGAACATGGCCACGTACAAGGTTCCCGAAGTGGAAGTGCTCGAGGCGCTTCCGATGACAGCGACAGGAAAGGTGCGCAAGGGCGATCTGTTCGAGCGCACTCAGGGGGACAAGTGAGACTGCTGATTGCGAACCGCGGCGAAATTGCGCTGCGGATCATTCGAACTGCCCGTGAACTCGGGATCGAGACGGTGTCGGTGTACGCCGAGGACGACACGTCCAGTCCGCACGTCGCGGCGGCCACGGAGTCGGTGCCGCTCGGAGCGTCGGGCGCATCCGCGTACCTGGATCAGAGCGCACTGCTGAAGATCGCGGCCGAAACGGGCGCCACGCACGTGCACCCGGGCTACGGATTCCTCAGTGAGAATGCCGAATTCGCGCAGGCGTGTACCGAGGCGGGCATCGTCTTCGTCGGCCCGGACGCCCAGGTTCTCCGGACTTTCGGCGACAAGGCCAGCGCCCGCACTGCGGCGGTCGACTCCGGCGTACCGGTCCTGCCGTCGACATCGGCGAACGCCGACCTCGACGAGGTGCGTGAATTCTTCGAGCGCAATTCCCGCGGGATCATGATCAAGGCGCTCAGCGGCGGCGGTGGCCGCGGCATGCGCGCGGTGCGTGACCCGAAAGCACTCGACGACGCGTACCGTGTGTGTGCGGCCGAAGCCCAGTCGGGATTCGGCAGTTCGGCACTGTTCGCCGAGGTACTCAGTGAGCACGCTCGGCACATCGAAGTGCAGATCGTGGCGGCTCCGGGGCAAGGTGGAACCCACGCGCTCGCTCTGGGTGACCGCGATTGCAGCGTCCAACGTCGCCATCAGAAGTTGATCGAGGTTGCACCCGCGCAGGGGCTGTCGGGGGCCCTGCGCGAGCGTCTTCACGCTGCGGCGGCGAGGCTGTGCGCCGAGGTCGGCTACCGCGGCATCGCGACGGTCGAGTTCCTCGTCGAGGAACGCGGCTTCGTCTTCCTCGAGGTCAATCCCCGAATTCAGGTGGAGCACACGGTGACCGAGGAGGTCACCGGAGTCGACCTCGTCGCCGTGCAGCTCGCGATCGCGGACGGAGTTCCGTTCGAGAACCTGGAACTGCCAACAGGGATCATCGCTGTCGAGAAGGGCTCGGAGACAGTCGGATCCGTGGCAAACGCTTCGGGAATCGCGATCCAGACCCGCGTCAACATGGAAACCATGACGCCGGACGGCAATGCGTTGCCCTCCTCGGGCACGCTCGACAACTTCACTCCTCCGGGCGGGCCCGGCGTGCGAGTGGACACCTTCGGTACGGTCGGACTCTCGCCGAGTGCGCGTTACGATTCGCTCTTGGCGAAGGTGATCACCCACACGCGTCGAGCGGATTTCCCTGCCGCGGTGCGTAAGTCGATTGCTGCTCTCAGTGAGTTCGCCATCGACGGTGTAGCGACCAACCTCGAATTTCTGCAGGCAATACTGTCGGACAAGGACTTCCGCGACGGCCTGGTCGACGTCGACTGGTTGGGTTCTCGATTGGCGGACCTCGTCCCCGAAGTGGGCCCACAAACGCCCTCCTCGTCTGTGGACGTGGCACCGGACGAGGATGTGGTCCGTGCACAGATGGCGGGCATCGTCGTCGAACTCGCGGCAGTCGGTGACGGCATCCATGCGGGTGGCCAGGTTGCCGTCCTCGAGGCGATGAAGATGCAGCATGTTCTCTCGGCGCCCGGTGATCTCGAAGTGGTCCGGGTCCTGTCGTCACCGGGCAGGTCGGTGGGCGCGGGCGAACCGTTGCTCGTCGTCCGTAGTGCAAGCGCAGGATCGAAGCTCGCCGAGGTCGACGAGGTGGACCTCGACGACGTCCGTCCCGACCTCGCCGAAATCATCGCTCGCCATGAGGTGACCCTGGACCCGGCCCGGCCCGCAGCCGTGGCGAAGCGTCACAAGCTGGGACGCCGGACTGCTCGCGAGAACGTCTACGACCTGGTCGACGACGACAGCCTGGTCGAGTACGGCGCGCTCGCGCTGGCGGCGCAGCGCAGTCGGCGAAGCGAGGAAGACCTGATCGCCAACACTCCTGCCGACGGGTTGATCGGCGGAGTGGCGACCATCAGCGGCGGCGAGAGCGTCGTGATCTCGTACGACTACTCGGTGCTCGCCGGTACCCAGGGCATGCGCAATCACGCCAAGACCGACCGCCTGCTCGAGATCGCCGATCGCAAGCGAGTTCCGGTAGTGCTGTTCGCGGAAGGTGGCGGCGGTCGCCCCGGTGACACCGACGCCGGCGCCGGGGCGGGCCTCGAGCTGGGAACCTTCCGCGCCATGGCGGCGCTGAGCGGGCGGGTGCCCATGGTCGCCGTCGTGTCCGGGCGCTGTTTCGCGGGCAACGCGGCCCTGGCCGGCGCGTGCGACGTCCTGATCGCGACACCGGACGCCAACATCGGGATGGGTGGTCCTGCCATGGTCGAGGGCGGCGGGCTCGGAAACTTTCGCCCCGAGGACATCGGCCCGATCGACGTCCAGCGCCGCAACGGCGTCGTACACCTGGTCGCTGACGACGACGCTCATGCGGTGGCGCTGGCCAAGCAGTACCTCGGCTACTTCCAGGGTGCGAGCGGAGAGTGGACGGCTCCGGATCCGCGGCTCTCGCGGCATGTGGTGCCGGAGAATCGCCTGCGCTCGTACGACGTTCGTGGAGCGATCGACGCAATCGCGGACGTCGACAGCGTCCTGGAACTGCGTCGAGACTACGGACGCGGTGTAGTCACCGCACTCGTTCGTGTCGAAGGAGTTCCGTACGGTGTGCTGGCGAACAGCAGCGAGCATCTCGGCGGCGCGATCGACGCGGAAGCCTCGGACAAGGCTTCGGATTTCCTGGAACTGCTCGAAGCGCACCGCATCCCTCTGGTGACCCTGTGCGACACACCGGGATTCATGGTGGGTCCGGATTCGGAGGAGGAGGCGACGGTCCGAAGGTTCGGCCGGTTCTTCGTTGCCGGTGCTCGCCTCACCGTGCCGTTCGGAACGATCATCCTGCGCAAGGGTTACGGGTTGGGCGCCATGGCAATGGCCGGTGGTTCCTTCCACGCCCCCGAGTTCACGGTGGCGTGGCCGACGGGCGAGATCGGGCCGATGGGTCTGGAAGGTGCCGTGCGTCTCGGTTTCCGCAAGGAACTCGAGTCCGTCGAAGATCCGGTGGCTCGGGAAACGCTGTTCGGTCAGTTCGTGGAACTGGCCTACGCACAGGGCAAGGCGCTGATGGCGGCGACCACGTTCGAACTGGACGACGTCATCGACCCGGCCGATACCCGTGGATGGATCAGACAACTCGGCAGAAACAGTTGAGATCCTGCTGATTCGAGCTGTTGCCGCACGTGGGCGGGGCAACTAGCCTTGCCCACGTGTCGGCTGCGCGAGATAACGTCCTGATCATTCATTGGCACGACCTGGGGCGACACCTCGCGAGTTACGGTGTCGCCGGGGTCAACAGCCCCCATCTCGACCGACTGGCGGCAGAAGGCATCCGGTTCACCGACGCACACGCGACGGCGCCGCTGTGCTCGCCTTCGCGCGGATCGCTCTTCTCGGGCAGGTATCCGCACAACAACGGTCTGATCGGGTTGGCGCACCACGGCTGGGAGTACCACGCGGAGGTGCAGACGCTCCCGCAGATCCTCTCCGACAACGGTTGGTACACCTCGCTGTTCGGCATGCAGCACGAGACTGCGTATCCGAAGCGACTGGGCTATCACGAGTACGACGTCACCAACTCGTTCTGCGACTACGTGGTTCCGCGTGCCCAGAACTGGCTACGACGCTTCCCGCCCGAGCCGTTCCTGCTCACCACGGGATTCTTCGAAACGCATCGCCCGTACCCCGCCGATCGCTATACCCCGGCGGACACCGCAGCCCTGGAGGTCCCCGGATACCTTCCGGACGTGCCACAGGTGCGCGAGGATCTGGCCGAATTCCACGGCAGCGTAGAGGTGGCCGACGCCGCGGTGGGGGAACTGCTCGCGACGCTCGAGGAAGAGGGGCTCGACGAGAACACCTGGGTCTTCTTCCTCACTGATCACGGCGCGGCGTTCCCGCGTGCCAAGTCGACGCTCTACGCCCCGGGTACCGGTATTGCCTTGATCGCCCGGCCCCCCGCGCGGTATCGCAGTGGCGGAAAGGAATACGAGACACTGTTCAGCGGTGTGGACCTTGTTCCGACCATTCTCGATCTGCTCGGAATCGACGTCCCCACCGAGGTGGAAGGGCGCTCGCACGCCGATGCCCTCGTCGACCGCGGAACCGAACCGTCCGAGCCCGTTCGTACCTCCTTGTTCACGGAGAAGACCTTTCACGACAGCTTCGATCCCATTCGTGCGGTGCGCACCAAGGACTACAGCTACATCGAGAACTACGCCGTCCGCCCCGCTCTGGATCTACCGCTCGACATCGAGGACAGTCTTTCCGGAAAGGCGCTCGGCACCGAGCATCTTGCGGTACGCGCACCCCGGGAGCTGTACGACCTCCGTGCCGACCCGGACGAGAAGATCAATCTGATCGATCGACCGGAAGTCTCGGCAATACAGGCGGAATTGTCCTCGCAGCTTCACACGTGGCGCGCCGAAACGGATGATCGTCTCCCGGACGAGGCATTGGGAAGCGCGATGGCGGTGCACCGCATGGCGGCGTACCTCGAGAAGATCGGTGTCCGACCCAACGTGCGGTCCGCCTACAGTGCGGACCGCGGTTACCTCGAGTCGGACACCGAAAACCCTTAGGTTCGTGCGGTCTCGCGCTCCTCCAACAATGCGATGACCCGCTCGACCAGCTCGTTGATGTCAGCGCCGGTTGTGTCGAATGCCAGGTCCGGATCCTCCGGCGTCTCGTAAGGCGCGTCGATTCCGGTGAGCCCCTTCAGTTCACCCGCCCGCGCACGTGCGTACAGGCCCTTGGGATCTCGACGTTCGCATTCTTCGACGGGAGTGGTGACGGCAACTTCGAGGAAAGTGAGCCCGGCAGCTTCGTTGAGAGCACGCGCAATTGCTCGATCCGAACGCAGCGGTGAGACCATCGACGCGATGGCAACGACGCCGGCGTCGGCGAACAGTCGAGTGAGATGCCCGACGCGCCGGATGTTCTCGGCCCGGTCTCCCGGCGAGAACCCGAGATCGTCGGAGATGCCGTGGCGGACGTTGTCACCGTCCAGGAGATACGCGGTGCGTCCCGCGTCGACCAGCGCACGTTCGACAGCCACAGCGACGGTGGATTTTCCGGAGGCAGGAAGGCCGGTCAGCCAGATCGTCGCGCCCTTCTGGGTGGTAGACGCCCACCGCCGCTGACGTTCGAGTGAAGACGGATGCCACTTGATGTCGTTGCGTGTCTGCTCACCGGGAACGACGACGCGTGGCTCGAGAATGGTGCCGGCGCCGACGGTGTCGTTGCTCTGCTCGTCGATCAGGATGAAGGCGCCGGAGTCCCGATTGTGGTCGTAGGTGTCGGCGACCACCACGGAACTGGTTCGGAGCGTGACCGTTCCGATGTCGTTGAGCCCCAGTTCGACTGGGCTGTCCTGCTCGTCGAGCGTTTCAGGATCGAGACGGGTGTGCAGTTCTTGGACGGTCGCTCGCACGGTCCGGGACGTGTGTTTGAGCGCTATCCGATCGCCCGCGCGCAACGGTGTGTTGGACAACCAGCAGATGGTGGCTTCGAGTTCTCGGGCCAGAACCGGCAAATGAGCCTGCGCACCGCCACTGACCAGAACGTCGCCACGTCCGACGTCGATGTCGTCGGCCAGTTCCACCGAAACCGACAGTGGTGCAACGGCAGTACTGCGGTTGTCGTCGAGAGTGTCCAGACTGATCACGGTGCTCTTCGATCCGGACGGCAGGACCACTACCTCGTCTCCGACGCTCAGTGTGCCTGCCGAGATCCGGCCGGTGTACCGGCGACGATTCTGCGGATCGGGGCGCGAAACCCATTGCACGGGAAGCCGAAGCTCCTCGATGTGGGTCGCGGGCGCATGGAGTTCGACGCCTTCGAGGTACTCGAGGAGCGTCGGCCCCTCGTACCACGCGGTGTTCTCGGACCGCGTCACGACATTGTCGCCGGCTTTCGCGGAGACCGGTATGGCGAGTACGTCCTCGCGTCCGACTTGCCGCGCCAAGGTCCGTAATTCTTCCTGCACCTGAGCGAATCTCGCTTCGTCGAAGTCCACCAGATCGATCTTGTTCACCACGGCTACAAGGTTCGGAACACCGAGCAGTGCGGCGATTCTGGCGTGCCGACGGGTCTGACGCAGCACGCCGGTCCTCGCGTCGACCAGCAGGACCGCTACGTGAGCATTGGATGCTCCGGTGAACATGTTGCGCGTGTAGCGTTCGTGCCCCGGGGTGTCGGCAAGTACGTAACTTCTGGTCGGAGTGGAGAAGAATCGGTACGCGACGTCGATCGTGATGCCCTGTTCACGCTCGGCACGTAGTCCGTCGGAGAGTGCAGCCAGGTCGGCGACACCGTGCTCGTCGGTGACGGAATCGAGGTGATCGGTTGGCAGACTGTCGGTGTCGTGCAACAGTCGGCCGATCAGCGTGCTCTTGCCGTCGTCGACGCTACCCGCCGTGGCCAGTCGCAGGAGTTGGCGAGTGATGGTGGTCGTCATCAGAAGTAGCCCTCACGCTTTCGGTCTTCCATCGCGGCGACCGACGTTCGGTCGTCTGCGCGAGTCTCGCCTCGTTCGGAAACCGTCGCGGCCGAGATTTCGGTGACGACGTCGTCGATAGTGGTGGCGTGCGATCGAACGGCGCCGGTGATGGTCAGATCGCCGACGGTTCGATATCGCACCCACTCGGTCGTTGCCGCGGCGTTCTCGGCGTCGGTGCTGAATTCGGAAGCAGCGAGGAGCATTCCGTCGCGCTCGAATACCCTCCGCTGGTGCGCGAAATAGATGGACGGCAGTTCCAGTTCCTCCTGGGCTATGTAGCGCCAGATGTCGAGCTCGGTCCAGTTGCTCAGCGGGAAGACACGAACGGACTCGCCGCGTCTGATCCGACCGTTGTAGAGCGACCACGGTTCGGCCCGTTGCGCTCGCGGGTCCCACTGGCCGAACTCGTCACGGAAGCTGAGGACTCTTTCCTTGGCGCGCGCACGTTCCTCGTCCCGGCGGGCGCCGCCGAACGCGGCGTCGAACCTTCCAGCTTCGAGAGCGTCGAGCAGGGTTCTGGTCTGCAGGCGGTTTCGCGATCCGCTGGTCTCGGTCGACTCCTGCACTCTGCCCTGGTCGATCGAATCCTGAACGGAAGCAACCAGAAGTGTGTGCCCGCCCTCCTTGATTCGGCGGTCGCGAAATTCGATGACCTCCTCGAAATTGTGACCGGTGTCGACGTGCAGGACCGGGAAAGGGAGTGGGGAGGGCCGAAACGCCTTCTCGGCCAGACGAAGCAGGACTATCGAGTCCTTGCCGGCCGAGAAGAGCAGTACCGGTCTCTCGAGTTCTGCCACCACCTCTCGAATGATGTGAACCGCTTCAGATTCGAGAACTCGGAGTTCGTCGACGACATCGGTGACGGTGCTCATGTGACGGGATATCCGTTCTGTTCGGCGTCGATGCGATAACGCTGCACCCATTCGCGGGATCGTCCGTCGCTCTGACGACGCAGCGGCGGTGGCGGGGCCAGTTGTCCGTCGAGGCCGAGGGAGATGAGGGTTTTTGCGACCACGGACTGCGGGTCTTCGGTGAGATCGCGGAACCCGACTTCGATGGGAGAGATGTCCTCTTCCTCGAACCAGCGCTTCCATTGGCGTTCCTGCTCACCGAGAATCGTCACCAGGTGCGCGATTCCGACTGCGTTGTACTGCGCACCGTCCGAGAGATTCGGTGGAGTCGCGTCGTCGCGCCAGACCTGTGTCTGCACGGCGCGCCACATCGACACAGCTTGAGCGACGACATCTTCTCGATAGACGTGGATGAACTGCAGGTCGTGATCGAGGGTGTCGTGGAGTGCAGAACGTAGGTCCGTCCCACTGCGCCAGGGCAATCCGGCCGCGCGATCGAGTAGGAGCGGCGTCTGGTTCCACATCAGCTTGCCACCCCAGACTCCGTTGGGGGTTCGGCCGAGTTCGAGAAGTTGTGTGCGCCACTGTTCGGAGGTGCGAGTGTCCGGCGTGCCCGGGTGGAACGGGGCTAGCAGACCCAGGACGGACTCGTCCGTGACGTCTTCGAACCACTGCCTCGGTTGCGGCGATCGCGAGGTCTCGGGGAGGTACTGGAAGAACTCTTCCGGCTCACCCGCAACCCCGGTTGCTCGCAGGGATTCGACCAGCAAAGTACTGCCGCTGCGCTGCGAAGCGCAGACGAGAAACGAGCGTTGGGCCTCCGTCATGCGAGCAACGCTAAGGGGGGCCGGAAACCGCCGCAAGCTGGGAAAATAAACTCACGCAGAGGTTAAATCTCGACGTGAAACGTTAAATGTGCGGGTCACGAAATGTCGCGCTGAGGCACGTCTTACGCAGTTGTCGCAAGGGCCGCGGCAAGCCCGAATGCGATGGCCATGAAGACAACTTCACCGATGGCGCGACGCAGGGATCCGTCCGAACTCATGCGGTGTGCAGCGCTTGCGACCACCCATGTCCGGCGCCACCACCATCCCAGGGCGACGAGCAGTGCGATCGCCACGATCTTGGCGAGGATCACCCGGCCGTACGCGGTGTCGTAGAAGGCGGAGAGTGAGTCGAGTCGCACGACGGCGTTGACGATACCGGTGACGACCAGCGCGAGGACGCATCGCCAGGCGAGAGCGGAGTACTTGGGCAACCAGATCGCCCAGGCACCGCGCGACGGTACGGCAAGCGCGAGTGCGGCGAGCACGCCGAACCACAAGGCCGCAGCGAGGACGTGAACGGCGTCGAGGATCGATCCGAAGCTCTGCTGCGCCATGTGCCCGGTGATCGGGCGGGCAGCGAGCGCCAACGCGGAGACGACCAATGCCGGTGCGACGGGCACCGTCTCGGGATTGGTGAATCCGTAGATGCCGTAACAGACGACGGCAAACGCGCACGCGATGATCGCGACGCCGACGCGGCCGACGTTGACCTCGGAGACGAATGCGCCGAAGTGCCCGATGGTCAGCGAGGTGACCGGGGCGCCGTCGGCCGCTGCGGCATTGAGCACGAGGAGCGTGATCTCGGCGACGAGCCACACTGCTGCCACCGCGGTGAGCTGAGTCCACATGACGGCGGGGGTTGTCGCCGGGCGGCGTTCACTGCGGCCCATCCAGGCGAGCGTCGCGATGCCGAGCGTCAACGAACCACATCCGATCGCGAGAACGCGGACCGTGCTCGACGATTCGGGTCCCGACGGGCTGGCGAGGCCCCAGGCGATCAGGACTCCCAGCAGAGCTGTGGGTACGGCAAACAGCAACCACCACCTGTTTGCCGTACCCGTCACGCGATCAGCTCGACTTCGGCTTACGGAGCACGAAGAACAGCGCACCGCCGAACACGACGACGCCGGCGACGATGAAGATCCACACCGGCATGCTGCCGGACTCCGACTCACCCGTACTCGACGCGGCGGCAGCGCCGGGAGTGCCCGACCCCGCCTCGGTGAGGGTGAACGTCAGGGTTCCGTTGACGGGGTGACCGTCAGCGGAGGTGACGCGGTACGCGATGGTGTAGACGCCGGTCGGCCCGAGATCGCCGAGGTCTGCACTGACAGTGGGTCCTTCGACGGACGGATCGCTCTTGGTCCAGAGGTTGCCGTCGGGACCGGTGACGGTCAGCGCCGCGAACTGCGCCTGCAGAGCCTCGTTGAACGTGACCGAAACCGTGTCAGGCGCAACCTGAATGGACGCACCGTTTTCCGGGTTGGAGCCGACGACCGCGGAGTGTGCACTGGCCGTGCCCATTCCGAGCATCGTGGCCAGCATCGCGAGCATGCCGACGGCGATGACCTTGATCCGGGTACTCATCAGCGCTTGCTCCTGACCAGTGCGCCGAGGCCGAGTGCAGCGCCCAAAGCACCGAGCACCAGGCCGATGCCGCCGAGCCAGCGGGCGGTGTTGTCCGACGAAGAGTCAGAGGCTTCGGATGCGGCGGACGTCTCGGCAGTGTTATCGGCAGAGGGGGCTCCGTGGGCATCGCCGGTGGACGCGGCGAGAGTCAGCGTCGGGGCGGGCTTGTCCGGCTCGCTGCCGTCGGCAAGCTCTTCCTGATCCCAGTTGACGACGTTGCCGTCGCTGTACGTCTGGACGGCCTTGAACTCGACCTCGTCCTGCTCCGGCAGCGGGCCGGCAGAAAGGACGAACTGCTGGAACTGGCCGGGGGCGATTCCGACGCCGGGGTCGGCGGTCCACGTCACGGACTTGGCGACCAACGAGGTGGGGTCCTTCTCCACGACGGCGGTCCAGCCGGGCATCGGTTCGGTGCGTGCCGACTTGAGGTCGGGGAGCGCCACCGTCAGCTTGGTGGTCGAAGCGGTGTCGGATTCGGTGGGCACGCGGAACGTGAGAACGGAGTATCCGCCCTGCGCAGCTCCTGGTGCGACGACGCTGACGTGTGCTGAAGCAATTCCGGCGGCCAGCAGCACGGCGCTGCCGGTAGCGACGGTCGTGACAACCGCGCGCGAAATCAGGGTGTTCTTCATGTCGGGAAGTGTCCTCTTGGTCTGGTGAAGGGGTGGGGCGTTCTACGAATCTTCAGACCAGGGCAGGAGGACCGCGCCGCGAGATGCTGGCGCGAAGTAGAGCGTCGACAGGTCCGTGATGGATTCCGGTCGAGACGGTGTGGCCGCGGGAAGTGACAGCGGCGGGAGCCAGAGACGCCAGGACGACGTGGAGAGCGTGGGTGACAACTCGGTAGAGGCGCTCGGCGGCCAGGACCGCCACCGCACAAGCGACGGTGGCACCGGCGTGAGCACCGAGCATCACCAATCCCGGAGCGGGCGAATGAGCGTGCTCGGAGAGCGTCATGGTGGTGTGCGCGGCGAGCTGACCCAGGCCAAGGGCCACGATCAGGGCAGCGGGCCCCCGAGAGAGGGCGGGAAGGGTGGCCGTCACGGCACCGACGGTTGCGCAGACGGCGAGCAACAGGGTCAGCGACGACGACTGTGGCAGCTCGCCTCCGCCGATCCCGTGCGCGGCGACAGCGAGAGCAGCCGAAGCGGAACCGACAGCTGTCCCCCGGAGGGTCGCGGTCTGCTCGGCTGCTCTCACTGGCGTTCTCAGGTCTAGCGCACGCCGAGACGTGCGAGCAGATCTGCTTCGACGCCGTCGAGTTCGGAAGAAATCGCCTGGTGAGCTGCCTTACGGCGAGCCTGCGGCATCTGCTCGGCAGCGCGAACTGCCGTGCTGAGGTCGCCGAGGCGCTCACGGATGGCGGCGGCGAAACGCTGCGTCTCCGCGTCGTCGGGCTTGCGGCTGAGGATCTCGGTGACCGAGCTCTCGGCACCGGCGATACGAGCGCTCAACTTCGCGCCGTGACCGGTGTAGTCACCGAGCTGGTCTACGGCGATGCCCATCTTCTGTGCACGCGTGGTGTCGAGCTGGGCGCGCACCGCCGTGGCTGCGCGGTAGGCGATCGGCAGGAGAACGGGGGCAAGCAGACGTGCCACTCCCAGGTACTTACGCACCTTGGCGACGGTCAGGCCCTGATTCGCAGCGGCCTTCTCCTGCGCCTTCAGGGTCGCGATCTGCGCCTTTTCGATCTTGTGCTGTGACTCGATCTCGGCTTTCTCCAGCTTCTTGAGCGACTTGGTCTCGACCTTGTCGCGCTTACGCTGGCTCTTGGCGTTGAGCTTCGCCTCGACCTCAGCCTTGTGCTTGAGAGCCTTTGCCTCCGCCTTGCGGGTGGCACGAGACTTTCGCTTCTTGAACAACCCCATCGAAAAGGACCCCGTTTCCAGGTGTTTGTGTGTTGCCAGGTACCTGCGCTTCGGCTTCAGCCTAGGGGAGCACATAATCTTCGTCATCGTGTGTTCCGTTAACAACCCCGCGCCCCAGCTCCCGATCATCGATTCGGGGGCGTTGACCCGATGCCGTCATCGGGTGCGTCTGGACGGGTTGTTTCCCGGGAAATCGGCTTCGGAACCCGTCGACACCGGCGTCAAGCAGCGCCAGGACGCCGCGATCGCGAAGCGCGCGGAGATCGCCGAACTCGTGATCGGCGCTGCTCCCGAGCGTTGGGTGAAGATCAACCCCGATCAATCGGCGTCGGCTCAGGCTCGCGACACCTTGGCTGCCTGTGAGGCCGGCGCGGACCGGATCTGGGGCGCGGTCTTGCCGGTCGAGCGCGACACCGGCCGCAAGGGCCGCTGCGAAATGCTCATCCGTGACGACGAGGGTGGCGGGTACATCCCCGTCATTGTCGTCAATCACAAGGTGACCGATCCCGGCCAGGGCGCGATCACCTCGGGGCTCTTCGAATGGGAGCCCGCGGCCGATCCCAAACGCAAGGTCCGCAGTCAGGTCCGCGATCAGATGCGCGTCGCGCAGGTCTATCGGATGCTCGAGCGTCGTGGGCTGGCGAGCCCGTCGCTGACGGCAGGCGCGATCGGATACAACGGAGACTGCATCCTCGTCCACGACCTCAGCGCGATTCTCGACGATTACGACGAGCGTTTCGCCGACCGTATCGCTGTGGCCCGCGGTGAGGTGCTGACGTCTCCGTCACAGGTGAGCGAGTGCAAGTCCTGCCCGTGGTGGACCGAATGCAAGCAGGAGTTGGTCCGCAACCGCGACGTCAGCCTCGTCGCTGTCGGATCGCGGGCCGAGCTTCTGCGCGACGTCGGCTGCAACACGATCGATCAGTTGGCCGCCTGGGACGGCGAGCCGCTCGAAGATTGGCCGCACGGAAATTTCGACGACGCAGTCGTGATCGCCAAGGCGTGGTTGGCAGATGCTCCGTTGGTGCGGCGGTTCGAGAAGATCTCGGTGACTCGGGCGGACATCGAGATCGACGTCGACATGGAGAGCTATCAGGAGCACGGCGCGTACCTGTGGGGGACGTTGCTCAATGTCGGCGGCTTCTCGATGTATCGAGGATTTGCGACGTGGGATCCGCTGCCGACGCGTGACGAGGCGCGGTCGTTCGCGGAGTTCTGGGGCTGGCTGATGGCGGAGCGCGCCGCGGCTGCTGCTTCGGGTAAAACCTTTGCCGCGTACTGCTATTCGCGTTCAGCCGAGGACAAGTGGCTGTTGGACTCGGCTCGCAGGTTTGCCGGTGAACCCGGGATTCCGAGCAAGGACGAGATCCGTGAGTTCATCGACAGTCCGCAGTGGGTCGACATCTATCAGGCGGTGAGCGATCAGTTCATCTGCCCGAACGGCAAGGGGCTCAAGAAGATTGCCCCCGTTGCCGGATTCAACTGGCGTGACGCCGAAGCCGGTGGCGAGGCGTCGATGGCGTGGTACCGCGAGGCGGTCGGCTACGACGGTGAGCCGGACGAGACGCAACGGACACGCATCCTGCAATACAACGAAGACGACGTCATTGCCACCAAGGTCCTCCGTGAGTGGATGACGGACCGCGCGGAGAAGGAAATTCCGCTGGCTTCCGAGTTGTAGCGCTGATCCGTTCTGTCGCGATTGTCTGAAACATCCTATTTAACAGTATGTTTCAACTCGTAGTTTCTCGTCATCGTGTGTCCGGAACCCGCATCCGCGCTACCTTCATCTGGTCGGCTCCACGATGGAGGGTGTTGCATGCTGAGCAGGCTGGCTTCGAGTGCGAGTGACGCCGAACTGTCTGACGTCGAGCGGCGCGACCTCTTCGCACGCCAGATACTGCAGGTGACGACGGTCGCGCCACTGGCCAACATGGTCAATGTACTCAGCGTGTGCGCTTTGCTTGTGTATGTCGTACCCCCCGGTCACAACGAGTTTCGGGTGATCTGGGGTTCTGCGGCCTTCTTGGTCGTCCTCAATTCGGTGCGCGTCTGGATACCGCGAGTCGTCCTGAAGGGCCGGTACACGCCCAAACATACGACGAGGTACGACTACTGGGCGCTCATGCTCGAGGTGATCCTCCTTGGGCTTCTGCTTGTCGTTCTCGCCGCCGCGATGCTTCCCGTGACGGACAACTCGCGAAAGCTTGTGCTTATAGCGACATTCGCCGGAGTCATGGGCGCCGGCGCCGTAGCATTGTCGACGGTTCGGTCGATAGCGGTAGCGTGGATTCTGGTGCACAGCATCGGATTGCTCGTCGTTATCCTGCCCAAGAGAACTACGGAATATGCTGTCCTCTCGTTCCAGTTGGTCGTTTACTCGGTGACACTGATTATCGGCGTCGTGTACCTCTGGGCGTCGTTCCGAAGTCGTTGTCTCGCCGAGTTCGAGGCTGCTGCCGAGCGCCAGACGGTCAGTTTGCTTCTCGACGATTTCGAGGGTGGGTCACGCGACTGGCTGTGGGAAGTCGACACCACCGGGACGTTGTCGCACACCTCCGCTCGGCTGTCACAGATCTCGGGAGTCTCCGTCTCCGACCTGCGAACGCTGTCGCTGCGCGGATTGTTGGATCGGCTCGACGTCGGTTCGACGAAGAGTGGACGAGCCGCGGTCCACGTCATCGGAGATCACCTCGACCGCCTCATGCCGTTTCGAGAGGTCGTCATTCCCGTTCGTGTCGGCGGCGTCGACCGATGGTGGTCTCTGTCGGGTCATCCCAGGCTTTCCGAGGCCATGGAGTTCGTGGGTTGGCGAGGCGTGGGCTCGGACATCACCGAGAAGTACAACTACGAGCGGCGAATTCTGTGGCTTGCTGCAACCGACGGACTGACCGGGCTCCCGAATCGCCGGACGTTCGGCTCGGAGCTGTCCGACGCGCTCGGCACCGTCCGAACCGGCGAGGAAGTCCTTGTCGGAATCCTCGACCTGGACAATTTCAAGTCGGTGAACGACACGTTAGGGCACCCTGTCGGTGACAAATTGTTGATTTCCGTTGCTGCACGGCTCAATCGGGTGGTCGACGGCGCCATGTGTGCGCGAATCGGTGGTGACGAATTCGGCGTCGTCTTGCGGGAAACAGGGGACGGCGGAGAGGTGTTCGCTCGCTATCTGGATGCATTGCGTGAGCCGTTTTACGTGCGGGGGAATCGCATCGAGGTTCGTGCATCGATCGGCTATGCCGGCGCACCCGCAGATTCCGAAGACGCGGACACGCTTGTCATGTCCGCCGACCTGGCGCTGTATGCGGCAAAATCCGCCGGTAAGAACCGGGTAGGAAGATACTCACCGGTGCTGCGGGCGCGGGCCAGGGAGCGAGCATCGGCCCTGCAAGAACTTGGGCTTGCGATCGAGTCTCGGCAGTTCGAGCTGTACTACCAACCGCAGGTTCGTGCGGACACCGGCCGCGTCGAGGGTTTCGAGGCACTGCTTCGCTGGAATCACCCGGTGCGGGGCGTGCTTGCACCGCACATTTTCATCGATGTCGCGGAGGAGACCGGCTTGATAGTCCCTCTGGGGCTTCAGGTACTGAACATGGCGTGCGCCGAAGCCGCGACGTGGCCCGACGACACTTACGTGACGGTGAACGTCTCTCCGGTGCAACTGATGTCGTCCGGGTTCGGATCGGCCGTGAACGATGCGCTGGAGGCAAGCGGTCTTTCCGGCAAACGGCTTCAGCTGGAAATCACAGAGACGGGAGCAGTGGAGGAGCTTGCCGTCGCCGAGTTGGATCGCCTGCGTGCCACCGGAATTGCGATCGCCCTGGACGACTTCGGAACCGGCTATTCGTCTTTCGAGAGTTTGAAGAAACTGCCGTTGGACATTCTGAAGATCGACCGGTCGTTCATCACCGAACTGAGCGAGGGTGATTCGGCAGTTGTCACTTCGGTGGTCGAGGTGGCGAAGGCGCTCGGTATGCAGTCATTGGCGGAAGGCGTGGAGACGGCCGACCAGCTGAGGCTCTTGCTTACCGCCGGTTGCGAATTGGTTCAGGGTTACTACATCAGCCGACCGATGCCGGCGAAGGAAGTGGCCGAGTACCTCAGCGCAACTGCCCACTCCAACGGTGGGTATTTTCATTCGTTCTGACAACTGTGCGCCTTTATTAACCGCGGGCGGTTAATAAAGGCGCACAGCAGGGAGGTTAGCGCGGCGCCATGCGCAGTGCGCCGTCCATGCGGATGGTCTCGCCGTTGAGGTAGTCGTGCTCGACGATCATCTGCGCGAGCTGCGCGTACTCGGACGGCTGGCCCAGGCGGGACGGGAACGGAACGCCGGCCTCGAGGCCCTTGCGGTACTCGTCGGTGACGCCTGCGAGCATCGGGGTGTCGATGATGCCGGGAGCGATCGTGTTGACGCGGATGCCGAACTGCGCAAGGTCACGGGCAGCCGGAACCGTCATGCCGTGCACGCCGCCCTTGGAGGCGGAGTACGCGATCTGGCCGATCTGGCCTTCGAAGGCAGCAACGGAAGCGGTGTTGATGACGACGCCGCGCTGGCCCGACTCGTCGACGGCCTCGGTCTTGGCGATGGCGTCGGCGGCCAGGCGCATGACGTTGAAGGTGCCGAGCAGGTTGACGGTGATGACCGTGCGGAACAGCTCGAGGTCGTGCGGACCCTTCTTGGACAGGATGCGTCCGGCCCAGCCGACACCGGCACAGTTGACGACGATGCGCAGCGGGGAGCCCGACTCGACGATCTGGTTGATCGCTGCTTCGACCTCTTCGCCGCTGGTCACGTCGGTGGGGATGAGGGTGACGCCGGCGGGGACGTTGTCGCCTGCGCGCTCGATCGACGCGGGCAGATCCAGGCCGAAGACGGTAGCGCCGGCGTCGGCGAGGCGCTTGGCTGTTGCGGCGCCGAGGCCTGATGCCGCTCCGGTGACCAGTGCTGCGGTTCCCTTGATTTCCACTTCGTGTGCTCCTCGAGTTAGCGATCGGTAAGGCGGTGGTACGTGTCGAGAACCATAACGCGAGGGTGTATGTGAGGGCGAACGCGCGAGACCCGCGTAGGGCTGGGTACCTTGGACGCGAGGTCTGAGAGCAAAGCACCGGACGAGAGGGGACCTGCGTGAGCAAGGCGCCTGTGCGTCCCGCCGCTTCTGTCGAGAATTTCGAGCGGTTGCAGCGCGACCCGCTCTTCGAAGATCTTGCCGAACTGATTGCCGAGGTTCTCTCCTACGCGTTCGACGCTCCGGCCGCCGTCGAGATCGAACAGTGGACGATCAGTTGCCTGCCGTCGACCAACCGATCCGCGGAGCGCCATCGCTTGTTCACGCTCAATATCGGTCCGATGGAGATTCTGAGCGTCGAGTGCCATCTGGTCGGCGGTAAGCCGATCGAGCACGTCATGTCCGTCTACGTATCCAGTTCGGCACTGGAATCGCGAACCGGCTGCAGCATCGAAGAACTCGACGCCAAGCACGATCTGGTCGCCATCAGACGCACCGAGTTGGCGTCCGCCGACGGCGACGGGACCGTGATCGACTGCAGTCTCGAGGACTCGGATGCGTTGGAACAGTTCGCTCAACTGCCCGTCGACATGACGACGGTTCGTCCGCTCGCGGAGCATCTTGTTGCCAAGGGCAAGGGCCCATTTCGGCAGTATCACAACGCCGGGTTCGCCAAATATGTACTGGAAAGGTCGCTCGACCATGGTTGATCAGCTGCCCATCCGACTCCCGCGTGTGCTGCGAGACGGGGACGATGCCGGCGCGGTCGACGTGCTGCAGGAATATTTCACGAGGCCGCTCCGAAAGACCGGTTATCTCCGAACCGGTGCGTTGTGGGATTCCTGGGATCCCAGTGGCAATCGCGATCGTGATGCGAACATCTTCACCGCGGAAGATCTTGTTGCGGTGACGCTTCTGTCGGTTCAGGTTCCGGCGCAAGGAGCCTTCTTCCTGCTCGGGGAGAACAATGCCGAACTGAACCGACTCCTGGCGGACGTGGGCCCGGATCGCGATCTGTCGAACGAACCCGATCCCTTCACTCCGGAATCCCCGGTGTGGCGGTTGGAGACGGCGCTTCGAGAGATTCACGGCGTCGGGCGAACCATGGCGTCCAAACTGATCGCGCGCAAGCGTCCGCGACTCTTCCCGATCTACGACGACGTCGTCGGGCGGGAGTTGGGAACGAAGTCGGCCCACCTGGAACCCGTTCGCGTAGCCATGCGGGAAGACGAGTTGCAGAGTCGACTCCTCGATCTACGTGCACGAGCAGGTCTCGACGAATCCGTTCCGGTCATCAGGGTGTTGGACGTGCTGGCGTGGATGCAGGGTAAGGGATACAAACCGGCACTCTAGTTTTCTTGTCGGTGGGTGGGTTTATTGTCGAATGTATGTTCGATAACGGATCGACGGGCGGTGTGGGCACATCCGTCGATGACGGCCGTCCTGTCGTCGACCCACTCGTGTTGCCGGACATGCTCTTTGCGACGGCGCAGAGCGAGAACATGCTTGCCGCGCAAAAGGTGCTCGGTGCATCCATGTTGTCGGAGTCGAGATTCAACGCCGAACTCGACGTGTCCGGTGATGTCGACAAGGCGTGGCGGATCGCATGCAACGAGATCGCGGTCATGCTCACGTGCTCGCGTCGTACTGCCGAAGTCCACATCGAGATCGGTGATGCCCTGCGGGAGTTCCTTCCGTTCACCAAGGCGGCCTTCGCTGCCGGCGAGCTGGACTATGCGCGCGTGCGCAAGATTGTCGACGGACTCACCGGGGCCGACACCGAGGCGATCGCAGCACTCGAGCGCCGGGTACTTGCCTCGGCGCACCGTCTTCCGCCCGGGCAACTGGAGCGCGACATCGAGCGCCAGCTCTTTGCCTACGATCCGGATGCTGCCGCCGAACGTCGCCGGAAGATGCTGGAACACCGCGATGTTCGCACGCGAGCAGACCGTCACGGACTCGCCCAGTTGCAGGCAACACTCAGCGCGACCGAGGCCGTCGAAGCGCTTGGCCTGATCAACGAGGCCGCCGGAAGCGTCTGCAACCACGATCCACGAAATGTCTCGACCCGTAGGGCCGACGCACTGGTCGCTCTGCTGCACGGCGAACAGGGGCTGACTTGTCAGTGTGGCAGCGAAACGTGCGAGGCAGCATCCACAGCAGCTCGATCGACTGCATCCTCACGTCGGAAGCCGTTGTTGCACATCGTGTGTGATCTGGCGACGCTCCTCGGATTGATGTCAGATCCCGCGAGCATCGACGGATACGGGCCGATCGATCCTGATTTTGCTCGCGAGCTCGCCGCTGATTCCACCTGGCAGGCCTTGTTCGTTGATTTCCGCGCCCAGGCCGCGGGGAACCGACCGCGTCGGCAGCATGCTCCGACTGTCCTGCCGCTTGTCACCCGACGTGATCGCCCAAGTCGCGAACCGAACGGCTGCGGGGATCGGATTCGGGCAATGCAACGGTTGGTCGCGCGATCACCGGACATCGTTCGAAGATCGGATGGGCATGGCACCCAACCCGATCCGCCTCCCGGCGCGCTGACCTATGCTCCGGGAGCGGCTCTGGCCGCATTGGTGCGGGCCGTCGACGGTCACTGCCGGTTCCCTGGCTGTTCGGTGCCCGCGAACAGGTGCCAACTCGACCACATCACCGAGTTCGATCCTTCCGATCCGAGACGTGGTGGGTGGACCATTGCGAGCAACCTCCAATGCCTGTGTCGTCATCACCATCAGGTGAAGACATACAGGTTGTGGACGCCGGTGATGCTGGAGGACCGTGCCATTCACTGGACCGATAAAACCAGCGGGTTGACGGCTGTCACGGTTCCGGAGAGGCACTGACTTCGAAGATGGTTTCCAGACCGTCTTCTTCGTCCCACTGCTCACCGACTTCGTTGAAACGGTACTGGCTGATCAGATTTCGTGATGCGATGTTGTTCGGACTGATGGTCGCTCGAACGGTGTGTACTTCGGATTCGCGACTTGCGACGTCGAGAAGTATCTCGAGGGCGGCCCGTGCGTATCCCTGGCGCCGGAACGCCGGGTCGATGCGATATCCGACCTCCACCATCCCGCGCGCATCGGGACGACCATGGAATCCGGCCAACCCCACCGGCGTCGAGGTGCGGGCATCGACTGCGATGCGGGTGATCCACGCGCTGTCGAGGGGATTCTCTGCTATCTGCTTGCTACGGTAGCGCCACAAGCCCTGGCATTCTTCGCCGAGGAGATACGGGGTCAGGAGGTCGGGTGCGAGTTCCATTGCAAGATTAGCGTTGTCTTCACCAAGTGCGTGGAGGGCGAGTGATGGAACCTGGACCAGTTGAAGTCCACGTCCGCCGAGTGTCCAGGGTAGTTCGGTGACTGTCACAGTTCGGCGATCGGAGTCGACAGCGTTATGTCGACGCCGATGCTCCGGAGATTGCCGTCGAGAACCTGCCAGATGGAGCGCCCCAGGAACTCGGCCAATTCCGCACTGGACACATCGGAACCCGGCTGGCTGAGCCAACGGTTGACGCTGACGTCGACCAATCCGATGACGCCGAAAGCCAAGGGCTCCGCCATCTTCGACGGTTTGCCACGGCTGGTGAGGATCGTGCCCAACAAATTTCCCAATTGGACGGCGATGGCCGTCTTGGTTCCGGTCACCACTTTCGAACCGGTGGCCCGCGTACTCGGCGAGCCCTTGCCTAAAAAGTGGTGCAGTCGTGGATATTTCACAATCCACTGAAGGTAGGTCTCGACGGCCCGTGAGATGGCCTCGCCGACGGTGCCCTGCGGCGTGAGAGTGGGGGCCAGGTCGGTCATCATCATCTCGAGGATGCGGACTCGCAGCTGCTCGTCGAGGTCGGCTCGATCCTTGAAGATCCGGTAGACAACGGAACGGGGGACGTCGGCGCGCTCGGCGATCTGCTGGACGCCGACGTCGGCGCCACCTTCGTTGACTGCATCGAGTGCTGCGTCGAGGATCCGCGCTTTGCGCTGCTCCTTGTGATCGTTCCAGCGAGTGCTGCGCCCGTCGGGCTGCGCCGACTCGGCTGTTTTTGTCATAAATCGAACGATACTCACCCCGCCATTGACTGGACAAGATGTCTCACATACTTTGGTGGGACAGCGTGTCACACACAGATACCGTTCTCTTCAGGAGTGGCAATGAGTAACAGGGTTTTTGTCGTCGGCGTCGGCATGACGAAGTTCGAGAAGCCGGGAGCCCGCGAGTGGGACTACCCGGATATGGCACGCGAGTCGGGTACCAAGGCGCTCGAAGATGCGGGTATCGACTACACCGAGGTCGAGCAGGCATACGTCGGCTACGTCTACGGCGAGTCCACCGCAGGTCAGCGGGCTGTCTACGAGCTGGGTCTGACGGGCATCCCCATCGTCAACGTCAACAACAACTGTTCGACGGGATCGACCGCGCTCTACCTCGCCACGCAGGCAGTCAAGAGTGGTCAGGCCGACTGCGCACTGGCGCTGGGCTTCGAGAAGATGCAGTCCGGGTCCCTCGGATCCACCTACGACGACCGTGAACAGCCACTCATGCGGCACCTCCTCGCTCTCGCCGAGCTGCAGGAGTTCGCGATGCCGCCCGCTCCGTACATGTTCGGCGCGGCCGGCGTCGAGCACATGGAACGCTTCGGAACCACTGCAGAGCAGTTCGCGAAGATCGCCGTCAAGAACCACAAGCACTCGCTCAACAACCCGTATGCCCAGTTCCAGGACGAGTACACCCTCGAGCAGATCCTCGAAGCACGCCAGATCCACGGGCCGCTCACCAAGCTCCAGTGCTCGCCCACCTCGGACGGATCCGGCGCGGCGATCATCGCCAGCGAAGCATTCGTCGAGAAGCACGGACTCGCTGCTCAGGCGATCGAGATCGTCGGGCAGGCCATGGTCACCGATATGAACAGCACTTTCGAGGACAAGAGCGCCATCAGCCTCGTCGGCGCAGACATGACCCGCAAGGCCGCCGAGAAGGTATACGCCCAGGCCGGGATCACCGCCGACGACGTCGACGTCATCGAACTCCACGACTGCTTCTCCACCAACGAGTTGCTGACCTACGAGGCACTTGGACTGTGCGCCGAAGGTGACGGCGGCAAGCTCGTCGACGCCGACGACACCACCTACGGCGGACGCTGGGTGGTCAACCCGTCCGGCGGCCTCATCTCGAAGGGCCACCCCCTCGGAGCAACAGGCCTCGCGCAGTGCGCCGAACTCACCTGGCAGCTCCGCGGAACCGCGGACAAGCGTCAGGTCGACGGCGCGAAGGTCGCCCTCCAGCACAACATCGGACTCGGCGGTGCAGTTGTCGTGACCGCATACAAGCCCTACGCACGCTGAATCACACCCTCAACCCGCCAGCTACCCACTAGGAGTTTCATCATGGCTTCCGTTTCCGTCTCCGCCGTACTGCCCGCATCCCCCGAGAAGACCTGGGATGCGCTCTCCGATCTGTCTCGCTGGGAAGAGTGGCTCACCATTCACCAGGGCTGGAAGAGTGAACTCCCCACCGAGGTCGCGTTGGGCGCCAAGTTCACCGAGGTCGTCTCCGTGATGGGTATGGCCAACAAGATCGAGTGGACCGTCGAAGAGGTCGAGGTTCCGAAGATGGTCAAGATTGCCGGTACCGGAATGGCCGGCGTCACCGTCGAATTCATCCTCTCGGTCGAGGCCGACGGTGCGGGTTCGAAGGCAACCGTCGACGCCAGCTTCAAGGGCACCATGATCGTCGGGCCGATCGGCAAGGCAGTTGCCAAGAACGCCAAGGCTGATCTCGAGGCCTCGCTGGCCAAGTTCGCCGAGCTGGTCGGGTAACGGCTCGATGACGACACCGAAGACCAGCGCGGTCGAATTCGATACGTCCGGGCTGGACGTATGGACCGATCCGGAGCACTTCGAGGTGACAGCCGAGCGCATCGCCGAATATGCCGCTGCCACAAACGACCCCATCGAGCGACACCTGAAAGGCGAGATCGCTCCGCCGGTCTTCGCGGTGGTACCCGTCTTCATGTCGATGGCACCCGCTGCGCTGTCGGTGGCGCCGGTCGAACTGCTGATGAAGCTCGTTCACGGTGAGCAGGACTTCCTGTTCCACCGTCCGATCTACCCTGGCGACCATCTGGTCGCTCGCGCCAAGCCCATCGGATTCGAGGGCCGGGACAACGGGTCCACCGTCGTCATCTACGTCGAAACCAAAACCGACAAGGGTGAATTGGTCAACGAGCAATGGATGACAGCGTTCTTCCGCAAGGTCGACGCGGGCCCCGGACTGGGCGAGAAGGCTCCCGAACACCGATTCGACGACGCTCTTCGCGCTGGTAGTCCCGCAGCGGTGGTGAACCAGCATATCGACGAGGACCAGACGTTCCGGTACTCACCGGCTTCCGGCGATCCGATGCCGATCCACCTTGACGAGGAGATCGCTCGGATGTCCGGGCTCCCCGGAATCATCAACCACGGACTGTGCACGATGGCGTTCACGTCGTGGGGAGCCCTGACCGAACTGGCAGGCGGCGAGACCGAGCGGTTGCGCCGTCTCGCAGTGCGATTCGCGAAGCCTGTGCTCCCGACCCAGGACATCGAGACGGTGTTCTACAAGTCGAGTTCGGCAGACGGAGCCACGTCGTACTCGTACGAAACCAGTGCGGTCGGTGACCTCGTGATCAAGGACGGCCTGGCGGTCATCGCCGACAAATGAGTCTTCATGTCCGACAACTGAACTGATGGGAATCTGAACTGATGGGAAGTCTCGACGGTCGCGTAGCGATCATCACCGGAGCAGGACGCGGCATCGGCCGTGAGCATGCGCTGCTCTTCGCTCGTGAGGGTGCGAGCGTCGTGGTCAACGATCTCGGCGGAGCAAACGACGGTTCCGGTGCAGATGCCGGCCCCGCGCAGCAGGTAGTCGACGAGATCGTCGCTGCAGGCGGCAAGGCTGTTGCCAACACCGACAACATCGCCACCTGGGACGGCGCCGAGGGCCTCGTCAAGCAGGCCGTCAGCGAGTTCGGCCGACTCGACGTACTGGTCAACAACGCCGGCATTCTTCGTGACGCCTTCATCGCCGGGATGGACGAGAGCCAGTGGGATGCAGTCATTGCCGTGCACCTCAAAGGGCACGCCGCGACGCTGCACCACGCTGCCGCGTACTGGAAGGACCAGAGCAAGGCAGGCGAGACCGTCCACGCTTCGGTCATCAACACCGCTTCGGCTTCGGGTACCTTCATGCCCAACGCGGGCCAGGGCAACTACGGCGCCGCCAAGGCGGGCATCGCAGCCCTGACTCTGGTGGCCGCTGACGAGCTCGATCGATACGGCGTGCGTGTCAACGCTATTGCGCCGATCGCGCGTACTCGGCTGACGCTGGCGACACCCGGTATGGGCGCGTTGTTCGCCGCCGAGGTCCCCGAGGGTGAGTTCGACGCGTTTGCGCCGTCCAACATCTCCCCGCTGGTGGCCTATCTAGCGGCAGCGGATTGCAAGCTGACCGGCAAGGTGTATGCCGTTCAGGGTGGGGCCATCACGGAACTCGCCGGCTGGCACGGTGTGAACACCATCGAGAGCGAGGGTCCCTGGACCACCGCCGACCTCGCAGAACGACTGTAAGCGCATGGCACGCAACGCATACGAACTCGGTCTCGGGCTGAGTGAGGAGCACACCGCGCTTGCAGATTCGGTGCGCTCCTTCGCCGAGCGCACCATCACCACCGAGCAGGTGCGCGCGGCCGTGGAGTCGCGGACCGAGGACAAGTTCCCCCAGTTCTGGACGGCGCTCGTCGGGCAGGACCTTCTCGGGCTCGCGGTTCCGGAAGAGCAAGGTGGTCACGGCGCCGGCCTGCTGACCCTGGCGGTGGCACTGGAAGCATTGGGCCGCACAGTCTCTCCCGGCCCGTTCGTTCCGACGGTATTGGCAAGTGCCGTTCTCGGTGTCGCCGATTCCAAGGCGGGACCCGAGTTCCTGCCCGGTCTGATCGACGGAAGTCGTACGGCAGCAGTCGCCTTGGGTGCACCGTTGGCGGCCGAGTCGTCGGACGGTGGGTACAAGATCACGGGCGCACTCGACGGTGTGCTCGGTGGTGAGCACGCCGACGTACTGCTGGTTCCGATCCAGTTGCCCGAGGGCGTTCGCTACGCGGTGCTCGAGAGCAGCGCAGTCGCGATCACCGTTCAGGACAGCATCGACGTGCTGCGCGGTAGTGCGCGGATCGAAGCTGACAATGCTCAGATCAGCGCCGAACGGATACTCGACGGTCTCACCGAGGCGCGGGTACGGTCCATTGCCGCAGTCGTTCTCGGCGCCGAAGACGTCGGCGTCATGTCCTGGTGTGTTTCCACTGCGTCGGAGTACGCCAAGACACGCGTGCAGTTCGGGCGACCCATCGGCCAGTTCCAGGGCGTCAAGCACAAGTGTGCGCAGATGGGCATTGCGCTCGAGCAGGCACGCGCCGTTGTGTGGGATGCGGCAAGCGCATTGGACAAGGGCGACGACACGGCAGATTTTGCCGCCGATATCGCAGCAGTCATCGTGCCGGACGCCGCAGTGCAGGTAGCGCAGGATTGTGTGCAGGTCCACGGCGGCATCGGCTTCACGTGGGAGCACGACGCCCACCTGTACTACCGGCGCGCGCTCTCGATCCGCGGCATTCTCGGTACCCGCGAGGATCGTGCCAACCGTGTTGCGCAGCAGGCACTTGACGGTGTCAGCCGGGCTTCGGTTCTCGAACTGCCGCCAGAGGCGGAGGAGATCCGCGGCGGCATCGCGGCCGAGCTTGCCAAGTTGGTCGAGCTCGACGAGGACGACCAGCTGATCGCGCTCGGCGACGGCGGCTGGGTTCAGCCTCACCTGCCGAAGCCGTACGGGCGCAGCGCCGCTCCGCTCGAGCAGATCGTCATCTCCCAGGAAATCAAGGCTGCCGGTATCTCGATGCCGCAGCTTCTGATGGGAACGTGGGCAGTGCAGGCCGTCGTGGCGCATGGTTCGGACAAGCAGAAGCAAGAGCTGGCCGTGCCGACCCTGCAGGGTGAGCTGGTGTGGTGCCAGCTCTTCAGCGAGCCCGGTGCTGGTTCCGACCTTGCGTCATTGTCCACGAAGGCCGAAAAGGTCGACGGCGGTTGGAAGATCACCGGTCAGAAGATCTGGACCACGGTTGCTCAGTTCTCCGACTGGGCGATGCTGATCGCCCGTACGGACGCCGGCAAGCCGAAGCATCAGGGCATCACCTACTTCGTGCTCGATATGTCGACACCGGGCATCACCGTCCGCCCGCTGCGTGAGATGACGGGTTCGGCGCTGTTCAACGAGGTGTTCCTCGACGACGTGTTCATCCCCGACGAGAACGTGGTCGGCGAGGTCAACGACGGCTGGAACGTCGCACGTACGACGCTGGCCGGCGAACGCGTCGCACTGAGCCAGAAGATGGAGGCGTATGCCTCGGACTCCGATCTGCTGAAGTTCGCGAAGTCGGCAGACCTGAGCCCGATCGGACGCTACCGTGTCGGCGAGCTGGTTGCGGAGAGTCAGGCGATCGACCTCATCGGCTCCCGCGTTGTGCTCAAGCAACTTTCGGGGATCGACGTGAGTACGACGTCGAGCGTCGGCAAGCTGTTGGCGATGAAGATCAGCCAGTCGATCGCCGAGTTCGTCGTCGCCGAACTGGGTGCTGCCGGAGCGGTCAGCATCCCAGGTCAGCCAAGCGACAAGGCGATGGAGCAGCTCATTTCGGGCCGTGCCACCACCATCTACGGCGGCACAACCGAGGTGCAACTCAACGTGATCGGTGAGCGCATGCTCGGATTGCCGCGAGACTGAGGGTATTTACCGGTGAGGCTCAGTCCTGGATTCTTCTCCAGGGCTGAGCCTCTTCCAGTTCGAAGGCCAATTCGAGGAGCGTGCGCTCGTCGCCGAGATCGGCGGAGAAATGCGAAGCCAACGGCAAACCGTTGCTGGTCTGATGCATCGGTAGCGAAATCGCGGGACCACCGGAGATGTTGTTGAGCGGTGTGAACGACGTGTACGCGATCAACTTGTCGAAAAGCTCCTCGAAAGGCTGAGCGGGAGAGAGGTATCCGAGCTCGGGGGTGGTGTGCCCCAGAGCCGGCGAGAGCACGACGTCGTACTTCAAGAACATGGCGCTGTACTGCTGCTGGAGCCGTCGCAGACGGTAGAGCACGCGCGGCGTCTTCACCAGGTTCTTCCGGTACAGCGTGTAGAGGCCCTTGGTGAGATTGTCGGTGCCGGACTTGTCGAAGTCGGGTCCGAGCATTTGTTTGCCACCGGTGGAGATGGCAAACGACAGAAAGCCCCAGTAAATGCTGAAGTCGTCGATGAATTCGGGGCCGACGGGCAGTGCCGCGTCCTCGACATGATGGCCAAGGCCTGCAAGGAGTTCGGCCGTAGCTTCGACGGACTTGCGCGTCTCGTCGTCCGTCTTGGTGACGGTGACGGAATCGGCGATCACGCCGACGCGCAGGCGGGTTGAGCTGGGTCCTTCGATCAAGCGAACCGGTGCGAGTCGCGGATTGCGGTAGTAGTTCTCAGCCGCAGACATCCATCGTGCAGTGTCGCGAACAGTGCGAGTAACGGCGCCCTGGGCGATCAACCGGATCGGCATCGACTTGTCGGCTGGATCGGCGATGGTGCGTCCGCGAGTGGGTTTGAGTCCGACGAGTCCGCAGGCAGCGGCGGGAATGCGAATCGATCCACCGCCGTCGTTGGCGTGCGCGATCGGGAGTACGCCGGCAGCAACAAGCGCGGCTGCGCCTCCCGAGGAAGCGCCCGACGAGTACGCCGGATTCCACGGGTTGTGGACGGGTTCTTCCGTCATGTACTCGGTGGACGCACTGAACCCGAACTCGGGCAGTCGGGTCTTGCCGATCGAAATGGCCCCGGTGGAGAGGAACTGCTTCGCAAAATCGCTGTCGGCTTTGGCGGGGATCGCGGTGAAGGCGGTACTGCCCTGCTGGGTGGGAAGGCCGGCGCTGTCGGTGTTGTCCTTGATCGCGGTGGGGACACCGGCAAAGACGCCCTTGGCGGGCCGGTTGCTCCTGGCGAGGGCACGATCGAAATCAGTGCAGGCCAGACCGTTCAATTGCCCCTGCACTGCCTCGGCGCGGGCGATCGATGCCTCCACGACTTCCCGTGCGGTCACCTCGCCTGATTCGATCCGGGCGGCGACGCCGGTGGCATCGAGGTCGCCCAGGGCGTCGTCGGTGAAAGCGTGGATGGGGGTGTTCGCGGTCATGGGGATCCTTGTCAGGCGGAGGCACTCAGGTCGTCCGTCCAGCATATTGGACGGACGACCCCTGAGTGGCGCTATCTGTGGATTGCGGTATCAGCTACCGAAGATCGTCACTGCCTGCTCGGCCGCCTGCGGCGCCTGCTGGAACACTCCCTGGGGGATGAACTGCTGCGGAATGAACTGCTGGGGGCCCAACTGCTGGAAGTTCGTGACCATCGGGTGGATGACGTTGTTGAATACATCGTTGAACATGTGTTGTGTCCTTCGGTTACAGCGTTTTTCGAACTTCTGACTCCATCGACACTAAGCACAGTTCTGGTGAGTTTCAACGAAAATCACTGATACACAGTCAAGTTCAAGTTCATTGCCAGCTGGGGGCCAGGAATCGGTCTTCCTTCACAGCTTGGACGCTGCGCCGTGCAGGTTCTTGGCTGTCGGGGAGGTCTCGACGGATTTGGGATCGGGGTACGTGCCCAGTACGCGATCGGCAGTTCCCGCGGTGGTGACGGTGAACCAGTAGTGCTCGTTCTTGAAGTGGTGGTTGCGGTGATTGCGCCAAACCGACCGGTAGAGAGCAGTTTTCGGCTTGTAGTCACTGTGGATGAGGAAATGTGTCCACTCGTAACCGAGGCCGAGCACGGAAACGAAGGTCAGGAACGTCAGACCGAGTTCGACGCGGGGAAATGCCAGGAGGGCGACGGCTGTCAGAACGGGAATCACGATCAGGAGCGTCTGCCACGGGATGAAGATGAGTGAGACGGTTCGCGGCGCAAAGTGGTGTTCCCGATGGCTGCGCGCCAGCCGTGAATCGAGTGTGACGCCGGCAATGGTTCGCGGCTTCCAATGGAGAACGAAGACGTGAATGATCCACTCCACGAAGGGGAATGCGGCAAGCATCACGAGCGGAACGAGGGCGTCGGTGATCTGCCAGTTGCCCACTGCGATGCGCGCCGCCGCGGCGGCCAGCAGCATGGTGCCGATCATCCACGGCGTCGGTGACTTGCGGAACGTCCGTGCGGCATCGGCGAGAGTGAGAGGCTTGCTCATGGTTTCAGTCCTTCCAGGAAGGTGAGAGCGTCGCCGATTGCCGTCGTGCCGGTGTGAAGGAGCTGTGCGGCTGACGTCTCGGCAGTTGGCTCGTCGTGTGAAGTGATGGCGGAGGCCAGTTTTCGATACAGGTCGGTCTGGCCGACTTCGGCGACCATGACGGATGCAAGTGCAGTCATAGCCGGCTCGTATGCGGCCCGAAGGCTGTTGAAGATCAAACGGAAGGCAATGGAATCTGCGCTGTCGACGACGACGTCCCAGAACGCCAGAGCGCGGTCTTGCAACTCCACTGGATCTTCGGTGGCGCCTAGTTGATCAACGGCCGTGTCGAGTTCTCGGGCGGATTCCGCGGAGATGCGACGGGCGGCCAGCACAGCGATCTGCGGTCCCATCAACTCGCGAGTTTCCAGGACGCTGCGCACCACGCTCAGGTCGGGGACGCCGTCGCGCACCAGCAGCTGGGGGAGAAGTTCGGGTCCGGCCTGGCGTCGAAAATCGCGCACCGACGTGGACTCGCCCTGGCGGACCTCGACGAGTCCGGCTTGGGCGAGCTTCTGAATTGCCTCGCGGACTGCGGGCCGCGAGACGCCGAATGCCTCGGCGAGCTTGCGCTCGCTGGGTAGTGCCTCACCCGCAGCCAGCTCTCCGGCCAGCACTTTCACCGAAATCTGGTCAAAGACTGCGCCGGAGGCCGAGGTACGTGCAACGGGTTGAAACATGTACCGACCGTAACGCGCTTATCGGTAAGAGGTCAAGTGGTAATACCAGTTCAACGATTGGCGGCTTGGCGCGAAAGAGATACGTCTTGGCCAAGAGGCTTCACCGTAACGGCGCAGGTGAGAGTAATTTTAGGTAGCCCTAATTCGGATAACCGTCAGGAAACCCATGACATCACTCCTGTTACCGACTCCAGATACCGATGCAGAGTTCGCTCGCATCACCGCTGCCCTGACTCGACGCGGCTTTCTCGGCGGAAGTGCCGCCGCGCTGTCCACACTTGCTCTCGTCGGATGCAGTAGTGGGGAGGGCGGTGACGGTGCGGACGGCGCAACTCGTACTGTGCAGACGCACTACGGATCCGTGGATGTTCCCGTCGATCCGCAGCGCATCGTCGCCGTCTCATACAACACCCCGTGGCAGTTGCAAGCCGTCGGCGCCCGACCCGTCGCGACGCTCGACTACAGCGCGTACATCGACCAGTTCACCCCGACACAGCAGAAGTTCATCGACGGCTTGTCCACGGTGGGGGTTTTCCTCGAGGTCAACCGCGAAGCCGTCGTGGCTGCCGCGCCTGATCTCATCGTCGGCGATGCGTACGAGATCGACGAGGACATGTTCCGCGAGCTCTCGAAAATTGCTCCGACAGCGGTGTATTCGGGCACGAACCGATCGGATTGGCGCGCTGTCGCCGAGGGTGTCGCAGACGCGGTCAACAAGGGTTCGGCATTGACGTCGAATCGCGAGAAGTATCAGGCGATGCAAGAGCGAATCCGCACCGAATACGCCGCGCAGCTTGGCGAGAATCGGTGGGCCCAGGTTGCTATCGGTGGTTCGGAAGGGCTCTTCTCCATCCTGTATCCAACCGGAGTGACCGGCGCGATGCTCGCCGACCTGAACGTGACCCGCGGCGAATTCATCCCGGACCTGCGCCCAGCCACCGGCTTCGAAGCCTTCCCGCTCGAACAACTCGAAATGCTGCGGGACGTCACCGTCGTCATCTACCCGAAGCAGCCGAACGGAACTGATTCTGCAGGAATGAAATCCGTCTTCGCCAGCCCGCTGTGGAGCCGCATTCCGGCAGCAGCTTCGGGCCGGGTATTCGGAATCAGCACTCAGGTCACCGACTACGGCACTGCAATCAACTGGCTCAACGAACTCGAAACCGGCGCCTTGGAGGCACTTTCATGACATCACTTCTATTGCCCACCGCTGACACCGATGCCGAATTCGCTCGCATCACCGCAGCACTTACCCGACGCGGTTTCCTCGGAGCCGGTGCCTTGGCGGGGATCGGATTGCTCACGGCCTGTGGAACCAGCTCCGGTGAATCGGCCGAGGGTTCGATGCGCACCATCAACACGGCTCTGGGGCAGGTGGAAGTGCCCACCAACCCGCAACGGGTGGTCAGCGCCGATTACTACACGGGCCCCGCGATGTTCGACGCCGGGTTCACACCGGTCGGATTGCCGGTCGACTACGAGAACGCCGACGGCGTCCCGGAACCCTATGCGTCCGCTCTGCGGTCTCTCCCGAAGGTGGGACGCTGGTACGAGCCCAACGCCGAGGCGATAGCGGCTTTGTCTCCCGACCTGATCGTGATGACCAACCTGCTGTCGGAGAACAACCCGGATCTTTACGAGCAGATCCGGTCGATCGCACCGACCGCGGTTTTTGCCGAAGACGGGCAGTACGCATGGAAGGAGCGCGCCTTCGGAGTCGCGGACGCGCTGAACCAGAGCGCGAAGGTTCAAGAGTTGGCAGATCGGTACGAGGCGCGGATCGCCAGGTTCCGCAGCGACAACGCTGATGTGCTGAGCAAGGTTAAGGTCGTCTACACCACGTACTTCGAGGAGAGTGGTTTCTCGCTGTACTCGCCGACCAAGTATCAGACGACGGTCATCAGCGAGGCCGGGTTCCAGTTCAACGACCGCTCACTCGCAATTCCCGCCGGCAGCAACGAGTGGTTCCCGAAGGAGCAGTTGGAGCTACTCGACGAAGCCGACGTCATCATCACCAACAGTGGCAAGGGCCCCATCAACGAGAAGTTGGCGAACGACACCATCTTCCAGCGTCTGCGCGCCGTCAAGAATGATCAGGTGTACTCGTTCGACTACGAGGGCGTCGCGTCCTTCGGTTGGGCCCTGACATTCCTCGAGCAGTTCCAGCCGATCGCTGAGGAGATCAGAGCCAAGCTCTGATCTCCTCAGCAATCAAGAGGACGCCGGCGTCACCACATTCAGCTTCGGTTGATGCTGGTCGGTGTATGCCCACGGGCGGATCTTCTCCAGTGCTTTGCCGATCCGGAACACGGTCGGTTCGTCGTACGTATGGCCGACGATCTGGACGCCCGTGGGAACACCGTTGTGTGCGTGTCCACTCGGCACCGCCAATACGGGGCACCGATTGGCGACGTTGAACGGCAATGTGAGAAGTGCTTCGGCGGTGGTGTTCACGTGCTGACCCGCCACAGTGAGGCCGTCGAGCAAAGACTCGCCTGCCGGGAAGGCGATGGTGCCCGAAGTCGGGCAGATCAGCGCATCGAAGGGAGCCATCGCCTCGGCGAGCTCTCGTTGTATTTGGGTTTCCTTGCGAAGGCCGTCCAGAAATGACATTTCCGCAGCGCCCTTCGACGTGATCGCGACGTTGTCGAGCGTGTAGTCGGCAAGAAGATCACCGTGGACGCGAGCAACTTCCGCGACGGATGCACCCATGATCGTTCCGAAATGGACTTTCACCGCTGCTGCCATCGAATCACGAGTCCACGGCAACTCGATCTCCTCGACGATCGCGCCGGCATCGACCAACGACTGTGCGAGAGCCCGGGTGTTCGCCTCGATGTCAGGCTCGACGGGGAAGTCACCGAGCCGCAGGCACAGGGCAATTCGCATTCCCTCGACCGACGGGTACTCGTGTGGCAGCGTGATCGCCGGCCTCAGGGAAGAATGGTCACGCGGATCCGGCCCGATCAGAACGTTGGCCAAAAGAATTGCGTCGTCGACAGTTCGGGCCATCGGACCGTCGCCACGGTAGGAATCCATGGACAGCGGGGCGACCCCGGCGATACGCCCGTACGAGGCCTTGAGACCGACGGTGCCGGTAAAGCCTGCCGGGCCTCGCGTCGACCCGCCGATGTCGGATGCTGTTGCCAGAGTGGTAGTTCCGGCGGCCAGTGCGGCGCCGGCTCCTCCGGATGAACCTCCGGGGCTGTAATCGAGGTTCCAGGGATTGCGGGTCACGCCCCACAAAGGAGAGTGTGTGAATGCCGCGACGCAGAATTCCGGTGTCGTCGTGCGTGCGTGAATCAGACCGCCTGCTGCCAGAACTCGGTCGATCACCGGTGCGTTCTCGCGGGCGATGTTGCCGCGCCCCGCCAGAGAGCCTTCGGTCAGCGACTTTCCGGCAATGGCATGTTTTTCCTTGGCAGCTACCGGAATTCCCTCCAGTGGCCGCGGGTCGGGTCCTTGGCCGCGATACCGGCTCTCGGCATCCCGGGCGCCTGCGAGTGCCTCGTCGAACATCTCTTCGGTGAAGGCATTGATGTGAGGTTCGAACTTCTGAGTTCGGTCGATGATTGCCTGTAGCAGTTCGACCGGAGACAATTCCCGCGCGCGAAAGTGAGCAATGGCTTCGGTGGCGCTGAGGTAGTGCAGTTCGTCTGACATGACGTTATCTCCCTGGGACAGTATGCGTGGGAATCACGCGCTCCGCGCAAGGGCTCCCAGCGCGGCCGCGGTCATGGCTGTAACACCTTCGGGTAGGGCCGCGGCGGGATCTGGGGCGAAGCGCGGTGAATGATTCGACGGCGTGCCGGGTGGTATCCGTCCCTCAGCGAGCGCGGCAAGGGCGATTCCGTCGAAACTTTGAAGTGCCGTTCCGCCGAAATGCCAGAATACGGAGGGGCATTGGGCGGCGGTGCCGAAGATGCCGAAGTCCTCGCTACCCGAAAGTGGTTGTGACAGAGTATGCATTCCCAAGCCAGCCTGTCGCAGGTCGGACATCACCGTGGACGTGGCGTCCGGAGTGTTGACCGTGGCCGGAAAGCCGTTGTACGCATGAACGTCCGGCTGTTCGACGGCGCCTGCCCCGTCAGCTTCTGCGCGAGCGATCCTGCCCACCGATTCGAGCATGTGATCTCGCGACGATGCACTGAAAGTTCGCAGGCTGAGTAGCAGTTCGGCGTCGTCGGCAATGATGTTCGCAGCTGTGCCGGCGTGCAAGGCTCCCACCGTGAGCACAGGTGCTGTCGGGGTTGCCGCTTCATGAGCGACCAGACTTTGAATGCGCAGCGCGAAAGACGCTGCCATCAACAAAGGGTCGATGCATGCGTACGGTGAGGACGCGTGTCCACCACGGCCGTGAAAGACCACTCGTATCGTGTCGGATGCTGCCATCAAGATGTCGGGTTTGCTGACCAACATCCCCGCAGGAGTCGGGCCCACGTGCTGTCCCAGGCAGAGGTCCGGTCGTGGGAAGCGGTCGAAGATTCCGTCGTCGACCATCGCACGAGCGCCGGAGCCGGTCTCCTCGGCAGGCTGGAAGACCGCGACAACAGTCCCGGTGATCGATGTCGGATCCGCGGAAAGTGCGGCGCACGTGGCAAGTAGCGCGGTTACGTGGACATCGTGGCCACACGCATGCATGACTCCATCAGTTCTGGAGGCGTAGGACAGCCCGGTGTCTTCTGCCACCGGCAACGCGTCCATGTCGGCGCGTAGCAGGATCACCGGACCGCTGCTCCCTTCGAGAACACCGACGACACCCGTACCGCCGACCCCGACCGTGACGTCCCAGCCGCCGATTCGCCGAAGTTCCTCGGCAACAATTGCGGCGGTGCGAGTTTCGTCGCCGGACAACTCGGGGTGTGCGTGTAGGTCGCGGTAGAGCTCGAACCAGTGCGGCTCGACGGTTCGCAACCGCGACGGGTCTCCGAACTCGAGATTCGAAAGCAGTTGATTCATGGTTGATCTTCTTTCAGTTGGCGGTTTTCAGTTGCACCAGGTTCAGCATCTTTTCTCGGGTTTGTGGTGCTGCCATGACCGCGACGATCGCCACGACGGGCCCGAGTGCGAGCGATACGAACGCCGCTGACCAGGAGAGATGGTTCACGATGAATCCGAATACAAGCGGTGCGACTATTCCGGCGACCATGCCGCCGAAAATGATCATCGACGAGGCGGCCCCGACCACCGAAGAAGGCAGAGCCCGCAGGGGCAGTGCAAAACACGGCATGAAAGCGAAAGAGGCAGCGGCAGATCCGAGGGTGACGAGAACGACGAACAAGGCCGTGTTGGAGACGAAAGGAATCGAAACGAGCATCACGATGCACGCGAGCATGGACGGCACCACGACGACACGACTGTTGCCAGCCAGCCGATCGGAGATTCGCCCGCCGATGACGGTGGTCACGGCGGCCACCACGGTAGCCGGAATCAGAAGGAGGCTTGCACTCGAGAGGGCGATTCCACGTTCGTCATGGAGGTACGACGGAACCCACGACGACATCCCCCAGATCACGAAGTCGTATCCGAAGAACATCAAGGCGAAGAGCCACATCGCGCGGGAGCGAAGTACGGTGCGCATGTTGTCCCAGGAGGAATCCGGACCGTGGTCGTTCTCCGCCGGAAGTGCCGGCGGGAGCCACAACTTGATGCTGACGAGCGATAGTACGCCGAGCGCCGCGACGGCCAGAAACATTCCACGCCAGCCGATCAACGGGAGAAGTGCTGCCGCAACAACGATGGCAAGAAGCGTACCGACGGCGTTGGAACTGTTCATCCATCCTGTGGCAGTGGCACGTTGCTCCGGGATGCTCCGCTCGGCAACGAGCTTTACTGCAGCTGCCGGAAACACTCCCTGCGCGAGACCGAAGAGAAAGCGAACAACCAGAAGCGTCCCGAACGACCAGGCAAGGGCAGTGAGGCCGGTGAAGGCACTCCACGCCACCAACCCGATCAGAGCCATCCGGACTGCGCCGTATCGATCGGCGAGCAGTCCACCAGGCAGTTGGGCCAGCGTGTATGCAATGAAGAACGTGGAGATGATCAATCCACGCTGGGAGTAGTCGAGATCGAACTCCTCACCGAGCAAGGGGAGAGCGAGGTTGATCGCCAGCCGATCTATGTAGTCGATCGCGTACGCGACGAACAGCAACGCGACCGTGACTTTGGTGGAGCGAAGCACTGGGCCTCCAAGTGGTGAACCTGTGAAGTGATTCACACATCTTTGGCAAACAGGCAGGGATCACCGACCAGAATGCAGTAATCCGGCAATACTGGGCCGATGAAGCCGGAATCCGACGCATTTGTCATCGCGGAATCTGATCTGGAGATCATCAATGCACTTCAGCTCAACCCCCGCGCGTCGTGGACGCAGTTGTCGTCAGTGCTCGACATGGATTCGACGACGATCGCCCGCCGGTGGCGTCGCCTCGTTTCGAACGGTCATTCGTGGGTCAACGCGGTCGCAATCGGTCGAACCCACATATTCGGCTATCTCCTGATCAGGACCACACAGGATTCCGTTGCCGACGTGGGGGAGCTGTTACGTCAACTCTCCTGTGCCTATCTGTTGGCCAGGACGGAAGGCGAGTACGAATATTTCGTCGGAGTCGTGGCCGCCGACCACAAGAGTTTGGACGCTTTGGTGTGTGAGCACCTTGCCGCCGATCCTGGAATTCTGTCGATCAGAAGCCGGGTCGGGGTGAAGGTGTACCGGGACGGGTTCAGCTGGGAGCCGGGCGCTCTGGGGCAAGCGGGTCGGGCTCAGCTGGCAACGGCATCGACAAAGGGCGCTGCGGTGCCGGCAGATCCGACAGAGTTCCGCGAGTCCGACGGTGCCCTGTTGGAGGCGCTCGGCCGTGACGGACGTGCCAGCTATGCGCGTCTCGCCGCGATTTGTGGAACGAACGAGACTGCGATTCGACGGCGCTTGGCCCAACTGACTGCGTCGCAACAGTTGATTTTCCGCTGCGATGTCTCGCAACAGGCCGTCGGTTCACCGTTCGAAGTGATCTTCGACGTCGCTGTGGACGGTTCCACCGACGAACTCGGCAATCTTGTGTCGAGTTGGCCGGAGATCAGATTGTTGGTAGCGACCACCGGAACAGCGAACATGTTGATCAGCGTGTGGCTGAGCAGCCTCGCGCAGAGTCTTGTCGTCGAGGATCGACTCCGCCGAATCGGTAGTGTGCGGATCCTCGATCGACGTGTCTCGCTGTACCCGATGAAGCGGTTCGGGCAGCTACTCGGACCGAGCGGAGTGGCGGAAGGTCATGTCCCGGTCGCAATTTGGGGCGCCGGCGACGTTATTCGTTGAGCGTCAGTCGATCGGCGTCCGATTGTCGTCGACGAGGTGCGTAGCGGAGTCGGTCGCACGGGAGCGCTTCCAGATCATCCGAGCCAGTGCACCCAGCACGGACACGGCCAGGACAACGCCACCGCCGATGATGCCAGCCGACGAGTCCGGGAAGATGCCCTCGAGCAGCAGCCAGATACCGAAGACGAAGAACAGCACCGCGGCGCCGATCTTGATGAATCCGTCCGGAAGGTGCTTGCCCAGCACCGAGCCGACGATGATGGCGAGAGCGTCGGCCGCCACCATGCCTACCGTCGACCCGATCCAGACGCCGATCCAGTCGTTGTCGGTGGCAAGGGTGATGGTGGCGAGCATGGTCTTGTCGCCGAGTTCTGCCAGGAAGAAGGCCGAGGCGACGGCGATGAAGGCGGATCGCGTGACGCGACCGGCCTTGTTCTGCTCGTCGTCGGTGAGATCGTCACCGCGCAAGGTCCAGAGGCCGAAGATCAGGAAAGCGATACCGCCGACGATGGAAATCGCCGCGGTGGGGAGGGCGACGCCCAGGTAGTGGCCGACGGCGACCGAGACGAGGTGAACAAGGGTGGTGGCGACGGTGATTCCGCCGAGGACGACCCACCAGCGATAGCGCAAGGCAAACGTCATTGCCATCAGTTGCGACTTGTCACCGAGTTCTGCGACGAAAATGACGCCGAAACTCAAAAGTATTGCGGCAAGCAAGATTTACTCCTCCGGTCGGTGTAGGTCGGAGGAAAAATGCGAGCCTCCGGCCTGGGCAGGCGCAGTGGGTGCGCTTGTCCGGCCGAAGGTCTCGCCCACCGAGGCCACAAGACCTTCGGTTCGCCAGGCCGGGTGCTTCGCGATCCGCACCAGGCGGAGCGCGTCGAACCAGTATGTCGACACGGGCGATTGGGGGCTACTCCCCTTCGTTGCTGCCCACGTTAGCGCGCCTGAAACGAATTGGCAAAGCGCACAGCAAGTTTGGGAGTCCGAACTTATCGCTTACCGGGGCCGTCACGAGGCGAGGAGCATGGCCAAAACAGCGGTGTCGGGATCGCTGATCGGATCGATGCCGACACGACTGATCATGGAGACGACTGTGCCGTCCGGCTCAGCCTCGACCCACGCCGCACGATGCTCCAAACCCAGATAGGGAAGGCCTGGCAGCAGTACACACCCCGACGCGCTGCCCTCGCATTCCGGCAGGCTGGGCGTGGTTTCCGACGGTGGGTGCAGCATGATCAGCGCCGGTGGCTGATGGTCGGAGAAACGGCCGGGTGTCAAGGCGAAATCGCCGAGTACCGGACCTTCGGCAACCACCAGACCGACGGTGCCCGGCTGCGGATCTTCGGGAACGTCTTCACGGACCCCGAAGACCGTCGTGGTCGGCAACAAACCTGGCATCGAGGCCACGCGGACAGCCAATGCGAGAAGCTGCGCCCACTCCTGGGTGGTGTCCGGCCAACGACCGGAAATGACGAACCCCTGCAAAGACCCAGCGGCTTGGAACGGAGAAATGCCTATTGCTTCGTTTCTGTTCATTTCTGTTCCTCCCTCGGTGCTGGGGCAAATCTCGGGCAGACGCGCATGCGTCGGTCCGGCACACCTCGTTGGGTAATCGAAATATGCACCCATTCGGTACTGGCACACAAGACAGGGAGAGTGCCAGCCAGGTTTGCGCTGGTGAGGGCGGTGGTATGCGCAGACATGACTCTGTCGAAGAACCGTTCTCGGCTGGAAGACCTGGCAACGCAGGCGTGGATCTTCGGATATCCCCTGTTGATTGCTGCGGTATCGCGGGATGTCATGACGGCGGTGCCTTCGCCGGTGGCGATGAAAGCCCCGCTCAACCAGTTCGCCTACGCGCGTACGACGCCGGATGCGACCTTCACCGATGTCGTCTCACCCAACGCGGACACTCTCTACTCGTCGGGGTGGCTGGACGTCTCGACGGAACCGCAGGTGCTCTCACTGCCGGACTTCGGCACGCGGTACTGGCTGGTCCCCATCCTCGACGCGTGGAGCGACGTGTTCACGGTTCCGGGATCTCGGACAGTCGGGCGGACCGGGGGACCGTACCTGGTGGCCGGGCCGAATTGGAAAGGCAACGTGCCCAAGGGTTTGACGCTGCTGCGGTCTCCGACGGCGATGAACTGGATAGTCGCCCGCTACGCGACGTCGGGGGGAACAGACCTGGCAGAAGTGCACAGCCTGCAGGACCGGACGCGACTCACTCCTCTGTCGGAGTGGACGGGTGACCCGCAGGACTACACGCCTGGTGAAATGCCGGTGAACCCTGCCGTCGACACGCGGACGCCGCCGGTGGACCAGGTGGCCGCCATGGACGGCGAGGCATTCTTCACCAGACTCGACGCACTTCTCGACGACAATCCTCCGCGTCCGGAGGACACCGAGATGATGAAACAACTGTCCGACATAGGAATCGGCTCCTCCTTGCCCTGGAGGTCGCGTCCGCAGGAGGTACGTGATGCCCTCGATAGAGCTGCGCGAACCGGTATGGACGTGCTGAGCGAGATCGCCGAAGAGGCCGAGGGCAGTCCGAAGAACGGCTGGACGATGCACCGCGGCTTGGGGCACTACGGAACCCATTACGCTCAGCGGGCTCTGATCGTCTGGCTCGGTTTCGGGGCCAATCTCGATGCTGATGCCGTGTACCCGCATGCCACGACGGACGTCGACGGGAAGCCGCTGACCGGGGCGAAGAAGTACGTCCTGCACTTCGAGAAGGACGAGCTGCCACCGGTCGAGGGCTTCTGGTCGCTCACGATGATGAACGAGCGGCAGTTCTTCGTGGACAACCCGATCGACCGATACGCGATTGGCGATCGAAGCGATCTGGTGTTTGCCGACGACGGTTCCCTCGACATCTATCTTCAGCACGAATCCCCTGGTGGTGAGAAGGAGCGGAACTGGCTGCCGGCTCCGTCCGGCGACTTCAACGTCTTTCTGCGCCTGTACTGGCCGAAGGCGGCAGTGCTGTCGGGATCGTGGACTGCGCCCGGTATTCGAGAAGCAAGTATTCGAGAAGCAGGCTGAAAGTCCCCTCGCTTCGTACCCGAAGAGCACAACTCGGTATCAGCCGCGCGTTTCGATGGGCGGAAAGGTCACAAGAGTCATACGATCTGTCGGTACTGCCCTGTTTGAAGAGCTGTTGAATCGGTCAGAGACACCCGCTTGTTTCGGAGGCTACTGATGGTCACGCAGAATCCGTTCGTGCAGTACGGCAAAGAGATCTGGTGGATGATCCTGATCCGCGGAATCTTCGGCGTGATCTTCGGAATAATCGCGCTCGTGTGGCCGGGAATTACCGTGGTGGCCTTGGTTTTCCTGTTCGGTATCTACTCCATCGCCGACGGTTTGATCACGATAGTTCGCGCCATCCGGGACCGCGAGCATCTGAGCTCGTGGGGTTGGTGGGTGTTCACGGGCGTCGTCTCGGTCGGAGCCGGCATCGTCGCGCTGGTCTGGCCGGGCATCACTGCGCTGGTGCTGCTGTACATAATTGCCTTCTACGCCATCATGTTCGGAATCTTCGGAATTGTCGGCGCCTTCAAGATGAAGGCGCTGCCCGGATCCAGTTGGGGATGGTTGCTCGCCGCATCGGTGCTTGCTGTCATCTTCGGCATCATTCTTCTCATCGCGCCCGGCGAAGGCATCATCAGCCTCATCTGGTTGTTGGGTTGGTACGCAATCCTGTTCGGCCTCTTCATGATCGTGGGAGCATTCCAGATCAGGAGCCGGGCAAAGGAAGCCGGTGTTCTCTAAGCCGGTGTTCTCTAAGAAGGGAAAGCCGGCCGTCGAGGCTCCCACTCCGATCCCCACGCTGTCCGGTAGTGAGAACTGGTCGATCCCGCGCGGTTTGATCGTCCTGCTCGGTATTGCCGCCACCGTGGTCGCCGTCGGCGGAATGAAGGTGTTCGGCGGCATCCTCGGACCGGTATTCCTGGCCCTGGTGCTGACGATTGCCGTTCAGCCCATTCAGGATTGGTCACAGCGCCGAGGGTGGCCCAAGTGGGTCGGGATGTTGGGCTCACTGGTCACCGTGTACCTGATTCTGCTCGGGTTGGCGGCGTCGTTGATCGTGTCGACGGCTCAGTTGGCGACGATCCTGCCGCAGTACTCCGAGGAGATGACCAACCTCCTCAACGAGGGCCGCGACAAGTTGGCCGACTTCGGAGTGAGCACCGAACAGATCCAAAGCACGCTCAGCAGTGTCGATCTCACGAAGGTTGTGGGCGTCCTCGAAAGCGGACTGGAGGGCCTGCTCGGCATCCTGTCGGATCTGGTGTTCATTCTCGCGTTGTTGCTGTTCATGGCCTTCGACGGCATGAGCATCCGCTCGCGGTTGCATGTGTTGTCCGAGCAACGTCCCGAAATCTCCTACGCGCTCTCCACCTTTGCCGCCGGAACTCGCAAATACCTGGTGGTCTCGACGGTCTTCGGTCTCATCGTGGCGGTACTCGACGGTGGCGCGCTGTGGCTCATGGGCATTCAGCTGCCCGTCCTGTGGGCGTTGCTGTCCTTCATCACCAACTACATCCCCAACATCGGGTTCGTCATCGGCGTGATTCCACCGGCGCTCCTGGGACTGTTGCAGGGCGGGCCGTGGCTGATGCTGTGGGTGATCGTCGTCTACTCCGTCATCAACTTCGTGATCCAGTCCATCATCCAACCCAAGTTCGTCGGCGACGCCGTCGGACTGTCGGTGACGATGACGTTCCTCTCACTTGTCTTCTGGTCGTGGGTTCTCGGGGCGCTCGGAGCGCTGTTGGCGATCCCGCTCTCGTTGTTGGTGAAGGCCGTCCTGCTCGATATCGACCCAGCCACGCGCTGGGCCGACATCCTGATCAGTGGCCCTCGGGACATGCCGAAGGAGGAACCAGAGGAGTCTGAGAAGCCGACCACGCCCGCAGGCTAGGGCTCTCAGTGTTTCTACAAGTTGTTGCTTTATCGTCTCGCCCATGAGCGCCGAGAACACCACAGAAAACTCCCATCGCCGGCCGTCACGACTCGGTCGACGGCTGGCAGTCGGTGGTGTGGCCGCGATCGTCGCGGCTGCGGTGGCGGGGATCGGGTTCGTGATCTTCGCGGGCGGTGCCGACACCTCGAACACCGTCGCGATCGTGAACGCCGACGCGGGAACCACGCTCGACGGCAAGGAACTTCGGGCCGGCGACACGCTGGTGGACACGTTGGGCAAGAACGAAGACTTCGACTTCCAGGTGGTCGACAACCCCGGCGGGAACTACTTCGCGACGTTGACCGTGCCGGAGGACTTCAGCGAAACCGTCGCGTCGATGTTCGGCATGGATCCACGGCAGGCGAGCGTCGACCTCGAGGTGAAGGGCTCGGATTCGGAGAAGTCGGCCGAGTTGACTCGGGCCGTATCGGCGCAGGTCGGCGCGGACGGCATCAAGGGCCTGCTGGCTCAGACGTCGGCCGCCAGACGCTCGATCGATCAAAACCTCACCACCGCACAGATTCTGGTCGCCGGAACCAACGAGGCCGGAAAGTCCATCGATCAGGTGAAAGCAGGCGCAGGCACTCTGCTGCCGTACCTCGAGACCGCACGGTCCGGGGCGTTGGAGCTGATGAGCGTCGCGGATCAGGTGTCCGGTGTTGTCGATCAGGCGTCGGGGTCGGCGGAAGAGCTGGCCACGCGCGCGGACTCACTGGGCCTGACGCTTGGGGAGGCGTCGACCTCGACCGCGGAACTGAAGACACGAATCGACGCGCTGCAGACTGCGCTGAACGGCCTTCCGATCCCGCCTGACGTGACAGCGCAACTGGCCGGTGTGAGTTCGGATCTCGGTGCGCTGAATGCGCAACTGGGCACCGTTCCGGCGCTGTTGGGTGGCTCGGTCGGGCCCGATACGGAGCTCGGTGATCTAGTCCGCACCGCTGTCGGGCAGCTGCAAGGCGCGAGCGATCAACTGAGCAGTGCTGCCGGACAATTGAACGACGGCCTCATTCCCATCGCTGATCAGGCGCCGCAGATGCTCGGTGACGTGACCGATCAGATCACCCAGGGATTCACGACGCTGCAAGGAATCGCCAAGTCACTGGTCACGGGCCTCGACGGCGCAAAATCCGGTATTCCCGCGATGACCACCCCGCAGCAGGTTCAGCTGACCTCGGTGCTGTCGGATCCGGTGGCCGTGAATCAGACCACCGCGAGCAGCGGTGACTCCGGAACTCGCACACTGGCATTGGTCTTCGGAGCCACGACGGTCCTGCTCGGTGGTGCTCTGCTGACACGAACGGCGGCGCCCCTGGTGAGGCGCCGCCGTTCGAAAGAAGAGCGTGACTAGACGATCAGACCTGCGGTCTGGGTACGTGCACGGTCGAAGCGAGCCGAAACGTCGTTCCAGTTGACGATGTTCCAGAATGCCTTGACGTAGTCGCCCTTGACGTTCTGGTAGTCGAGGTAGAAAGCGTGCTCCCACATGTCGAGGAGCAGCAGCGGCGTGAGGCCGATGGAGATGTTGCCCTGCTGATCGTAGAGCTGGACGATGATCAGACGCTGTCCGATCGAGTCCCACGCGAGGATGGACCAGCCGGAGCCCTGGATGGCGTTGGCGTTCGCGGAGAAGTGAGCGCGGAAGAGATCGAACGAACCGAAGTTGTCGTCGATCGCTGCGGCGAGTTCACCTTCGGGCTTGTCGCCACCGTCAGCGCTGAGGTTGTTCCAGAAAACGGTGTGGTTGGTGTGGCCACCGAGGTGGAACGCCAGGTTCTTCTCGAGCAGGTTGGCCTGCGCTGCGATGGTGTCGTTCTCACGAGCCTCGGCCAGCTTCTCGAGTGCAGCGTTGGCACCGGCGACGTAAGCCGCGTGGTGCTTGTCGTGATGCAGCTCCATGATCTTGCCCGAGATGTGCGGCTCGAGGGCTGCGTAGTCGTAGGGGAGTTCCGGCAGCGTGTAAACAGACACGAGGGTCCCTTCTTTGCGGGCTGGTGAGCCCTGGTGCTTTAGAGTGCGTCGATCACCGGTCACGGCGTGACGTCACTCGCGTATGTGCAAATCATTCTTCGGGTTTCCACCCAATAACATTCGTACACCGTCCGCAACAGTCCGGCTCAGGTAGTAATCACCAAAGAATAAAGTTTGGGAAACCGAACTTGCCCCGATCTAAGGGTAAGCTAATATGCGCAAATTCGTCGTAAAGGTGAACGGAACCTTAAACTTGCGCGATGCCCGCACCAGTTTTCCTCCCGGAATCACCAGAGGCGGCCGCGCCTCGGGTGAATCTTCCGGGCGCTGACCTGCTGCGAGCCCTGGCGGTTGCCGCCGTGATCTACTCCCACATCTCTTTCTACGTCATCGACGATCTCGGCTCGGGTTGGTGGGTGATCGACGTCGTCTACGGCGTTTTGATCGAGCCTGCCGAACTCAACCAGCACCTCTCTTTTGTCGGCGTCGCAGTATTCATGATGCTTACCGGTGCTCTGGTGACGCGATCCGCGATTCGCGACGGCCCCGGAAAGTTCTTGACCAACCGATTCAGTCGACTGCTGCCCGCATTCTGGGTGGCGACCGCGATTGCCATTCTTCTGGTCCGCCTCGGAATCAACGGAATGTTCAGCGGTCAGGAATGTATTTCCGATACCGAAGCGTTGATGAGCTTTTTTCTCGGCGGATTCTTTCTCAAGCCCGAGGTGGCAGTTCTGGGAGTGACCTGGACACTCACCGTCCAATTCCTCTTTTATCTCGCATGCGTAGCGGCTCGCCCGATACTGCGGCTGCGACCGATCGTCATGCCGCTCGCCGGTGGTGCGCTGTGCTCGCTGGTGCTGCTCTACAACGTCTACGCGCCGCTGCCGTACACCGTGCCGATGCTGTCCAAGATCGCCGCGACGCTGCCGGCCGTCTTCCTCGGCCAGATCATGTACCTCGCGTGGGCGAAGCTCGCTCCCGGCCGCTGGATGATCGCGGCCGTCCTCGTCCAGATGCACGTCATCATCGTGGCGACCCAGTTCCGCGTCTACTGGGCCGGTGAGCACTATCTGTGGACCATTTCGGTAGTCGCCGCAGCGGTAGTTCTCATCGGCCGCTACGACGGCGTCCCGACGCGCTGGCCGGTCGTGAAGTGGCTCTCGACGCGTAGTTACGTCATCTATCTCGTGCACACCCTGATCCTGTACCGCGTCGTCGAGAACACTGTTTTGTACGTCGGACCGACGCTGGCGTTTGCGCTCTTCCTTCTGGCCACGGCCGCGGTAGCAGAAATCGGCTACCGGTGGGTGGAGCTGCCCGGCGCCCGCGCGATCACGGCGTGGCGAAACAGTCGCTCGCGCGTAGCATCGAAGCATGAGCTGGTACGACGACATTCTGGGACGAGCGTCCGCAAAATCCACGCTGATCGCGCCTGAGGACGCACTCCCGGGCCGAGAGCAGAAAATGCCGGTTCCGACCGCGCACTACGTCAACGGGCATCCGTTGACGCCGCCGTTTCCGGCCGAACTGCAGACCGTCGTCGTAGGGATGGGTTGTTTCTGGGGCGCCGAGAAGGAGTTCTGGCAGCTTCCCGGCGTGTACACGACCGCTGCGGGTTATGCGGGCGGCTTCACGCCCAACCCGACGTACGAAGAGACGTGCTCCGGACGTACGGGTCACACCGAAGTCGTGCTGGTGGTCTTCGATCCCGCAGTGATCTCCTACGAGCAGATCCTGGCGCACTTCTGGGAGAACCACGATCCGACGCAGGGGATGCGTCAGGGTAACGACCAGGGCTCGCAGTACCGTTCGGCGATCTTCACGACGTCCGCGGAGCAGGAAGAAATCGCTCATGCGTCGGCCGTCGCTTTCGGTGAACGGCTTGCCGAAGCCGGATATGGAGCGATCACCACCGAAATCGGCCCGCTGCGCGACTTCTTCTACGCGGAGGATTACCACCAGCAGTATCTGGCGAAGAATCCCGGCGGTTACTGCCCGGTGCATGCCACGGGCGTCAGTTGCCCGGTCGGATTGCTCCGTCAGGATCAGGTTCCGGCGCAGACGGACATCCTTCCGCCGAGCGAATAACTGGACAGGTGTTGGAGGACACATGTGATTCAGCTCGTTAACACTTGCAACTAGATCGAAACAAAGGGAATCTCGATGTAAGAGTGTGTCGTCGAGAGAACTGAGCTCACAATGTCAGGTAGTACGCGAGGAACTGCGTCGCTGCTCCGACGCACAATTCATGTAGGCCACGATCCGATGGTTCGCCGCAGTGATCGGATCGAAGGGTTCATGTCCTTCGGTCTGATCATTTTCGCGATTCTTCTGCTGCCTCTCGCGGTATGGGCAGGGGCTGCGACTGCTTCGAGCCAGAACGCACTGATCGCCAAACAATCCGCCGAATTACACAGTATTTCGGCGACGACGACAGCAGATTCGACGCAGACCACCGCCTCGACAGCCGATTACATTGCGCCGACCACCGAAATGGCCAGCGCGCAGTGGAACTGGAACGGCCAGGTTCACACGGGTGATGTCACTGTCGACTCGGCGACGCCCGCCGGCACCGAGGTCCCCATCTACGTCAATGATCAGGGCGACAAGACCGTAGCTCCGATCACTCAGAGTGCTGCCGACGTCGCAGCCGTGGTGACCGGGGTTTTCACCTGGTTCAGCGTGATGTCGCTGCTGGTCATCGCTTTCATGCTGGTGCGCGTCTTTCTCGACCGTTCCCGCTCGGCCCAGTGGGACCGAGACCTACGCGCGTTCCTCGACGCGAACGCGCTGTAGATCCCGGCCCATTCCTTACTGCAGTTGGGGCATGACCTCGCTTGCGACGAGTTCGAGATGATCCAGATCGGCGAGATCGAGAGTCTGCAGATACACGCGCTGTGAACCGGCGTCGGCGAAAGTGCCGATCTTGTCGACCAGCTCCGAAGGTGTTCCGGCCAGACCGTTCTCACGTAGCTCGTCGACGTCGCGTCCGATAGCCTCGGCGCGCTTCTTGATCTCCGCCTCGTCGCGGCCGCAGCACAGGACGAGAGCGTTGGAGTACACCAATTCGTTCGGATCGCGCTCGTGCTCGACGCAAGCCTGACGAACCCGCGCAAAGATGTCCTTCGTTTCCTCGAGGGACTTGAACGGGATGTTGAACTCGTTTGCGAACCGAGCGGCGAGCGCTGGAGTCTTCTTCTTGCCTGTGCCACCGATCAGGATCGGCGGACCGTCGACCTGGTGCGGTTTGGGAAGCGCGGGAGAGTTCTTGATCTGCACGTGCTTACCGTCGTAGTCGAACGTGTCGCCGACCGTCGTACGCCACAGACCGGTCACGACGTCGAGAGTTTCCTCGAGCAGTTCGAAGCGATCCTTGAGCGCCGGGAACGGGATGCCGTACGCCTGGTGCTCTTCCTCGTACCAGCCGGCACCGATGCCGAGGTCTACGCGGCCACCACTCATCTGATCGACCTGTGCGACCGAGATGGCCAGCGGTCCGGCGTGACGGAACGTAGCCGACGTCACCAGAGTGCCGAGGCGGATGGTGGATGTTTCGCGGGCGATTCCGGCGAGCGTGATCCACGCGTCGGTGGGCCCGGGAAGGCCGTCGGAATTCATGGCGAGATAGTGGTCCGAGCGGAAAAATGCGCCGTAGCCGAGTTTTTCGGCGGTCTGGGCAACAGTCAGTAGTTGTTCGTAGGTAGCGCCCTGCTGGGGTTCGGTGAATATACGCAGCTCCATGAGTTCTACTCTGCCACTATTTCACTTGGTCGGGACGACGGCACCGACTTGTCCGGCGCCGAAACACAGCGTCGGTCCCGGCGTTGTCGGCGTGATCTTCACACTGTTTCCGTGGCCGACCAGGCGCACGAACACCGAGTGCAAACCTTGGGTGACGGGTACGGATACTGCGTCGCCGGACTCCAACGCAACATCGATCGTTCCGTCGGCGCTGGCGAGGTAATTGAGCTGAACCGTCCATTCCCAGCCGGCCAGGGGGCCGTCGAGGGGGAGCTCGGTCGGGCCTTCGGCACGGGTGCCGCAGTTCGGCGCCGTTCCTTCGGGAATCCTTCTCGTCCAGGTCACTTCGGCATCGACGATCTGACCGTTGTCGTCGATGGTGCGCAGAATCGGAGTGCTGGAAGAGAATTCGGGGCGATCAGGCAGCGGCGCGAGAACGTTGCTTGCCAAATTGTTCGGAAAGGCGACGGGAAGGAGCACTTCGATCGCGACGGGTTGCTCGAGCAGTGGAGCATCCTGATTCTGTGACAACGACATTCGCGCGTTCGCGAGGTAGTCGCGGGTCGGGTTCTCGCGCCAGATGTCGACGAACGTGACGGTCGAGACGAGCGAACTGATCACGAAGAGCACTGACAGGCCGGCGGCGACTGCGACGGGTATACGGGCCGGACGTCGCCGAGGCGCAGCGAGAATAAGAGCGGCGGCGAGGGCGAACACCGTCGCCGAATCCGTGAAGTAACGCAAGGTCTGCGCCAACTCGTAAGTGGTGTCGGCGTCGGATCGGGTAGCGGTCATCGCCACCACGGAGGCCAGGAAGTACAGCGCCGCGGCAGCCCAGATCCAGGCAGCGCCGCGTCGGGCACGCACTGTCATCACGGCCGTCGTCAGCAGCGCGGCCCAGGATGCGACCACCAAGAGCGTCGGCGGATCGGCCCAGGCGGGGCTGGGGATCCACCGCTCCCAGCGCCAGGGGCCGCCGAGAAGAGTGGGAAGCATCCCCAAAGACGTTCCGTGATGCAGCAGTTCGGTGGACATCGAACGGCCGTATCCGGTGATCGGAGATTCGACAGTTGTCAGATACACCGGAATCCAGATCGCGAGCACGGCGGCGCAGGCCGTCCACAGGAGTCGGCACTTCGTGATCGCACTTCGTATCGGCGTTCCTTCACCTTGTGTGCGCAAGTACAGCACCAGAAAAGCGAGTGCCACGAACGGAACGAGCACTGCTTTCTCGAAGAACAGCAAGGAGATGACAAAAACCGCGGTGCCCGAGAACACGTAGCGCACCTGCCCGGTGCGGTACAGCTTGATCGCGTCGCCGCATGCCCAGGCCAGCGCGATCTGGAGCGGCAATGCATTGAGCGCGGCTGCCCACCACGAGAACGCCGGAAGTGTCAGCGGGACGAACAGATACAGGATCAACGGAATCAACAGTGCCGGTCGCCGGCCGAGGACCAACCGAAGAGTGCGCAGAAGCGCCAACGACGCGGCGGCCTGACCGATGACGAGCAGCGTTGCCGACAGCGCCCAGTTGTACGGCGCGATACGGGCGATCAACCCGGTGAAGAAGAAGGCCGCGGGCATGAAGTGACCGTCGTGGTCGTAGAGCAGGAGTTCGCTCGAGAAGAGTGGGAAGCGTCCTCCGCGGCCCATCAGGATGAGGTCGTCCCAGTAGAAGTAATTGCTCGCGGCAACCCAGACGCGAATGACGAGCTGACATCCGATCAACACGAACGCGAGCTGCGTGACCCGTCTCGGGGTGAACGTCAGAGTTGGCTCGGGCTGTGGAGAAGTCATCGACGGTCATGCTTCCAGGTGTGTCAAAAACCGACTTCTCATAAAAAGGGGATACCGGTCTTTTCTGTCTTTTCGGGAGCAATTTCTGAATGGATTGTGAACTTTGCCGGGATAAATGACGTCGACGCCCGAAAGTTCACTGACCTGCGGTGTCAAATTCATCCTCGAGCCTGTGCATCGTTCGCTAACACCTGTCAGCAAATTCTCAGGGTCTTGCCCGTGACCTGTGGATAAAGCCCGATTCATTCATCCAGAACTGTGGATGAACCTGTGGAAACTGTGGATAACTCGAGTTTTTAAGTGGCGGAGGTCACATTATTCGAACAATGCAGGTGAACGCGGTGGAGGTTCGATCACAAATCGGGAGTGAATCCATTTGCTGCCGTTACCGATACGGCGTGACAGAATCGAAGTTGTGAGTGTCGTTCAGGTCTGCGCCCGGTGCGCCGCACGCTGGCCTGTCGTCGGCGGCCCGACGCAGTGGTGCCCGCGCTGCAGCGGCGTCCTGCTGATCCCCACCCGCACCGAGATCTACCAACCGCCCAACCGCCGTGGCTTCCGCTGGATCGCGCGCTCGCCGTCCGACCCCCGAGGCGTGGGGGACGCACCAGTGCGTCGTAGCTTCTCCACTCCGCGCTACGACGCTGTCCCGCAGTGGGGACTCCAGGACGTCGTCGACACCTCACCGGTGCCGCCCTCGCGAGCGGACCGGATGGCCGACCGAGTCGGGCCGTTGCTGACGCTCGCAACGATCCTCTACGGACTGGCAGTGTTCGCCGAACTGGGCAGATACGCGATCCTGGTCCGCAACCGCACCAGGCTGATCCCGCAACCTCTGCTCACGGTTTCCGACGCCGCCGTGTACTTCACACAGTTGGGTGGACTGCTGATCTCGGTGTTCGCGGCAATCGCCGCTGTGTGCTGGCTGCTTCGTCGGCGGCGTGAACACTTTGCGGGTGTCCGGGAATCCGATCCACGCACAGCGTCGGAAGTGGTCGTCGGCTGCGCTGTGCCGATCCTCAACCTCGTGATGCCGGCCGTTTATCTCTTCGAGTTGGTCCGCCGCGATCCGCGCGGAACCCTGCTGGTCAAGATCTGGTGGGGTTTCTGGGGATTCAGCGCTCTGCTGCTGGTGGTCAACGCGTACTGGCGATCACGCCCGGGGATTCAGGCAATGGCCGACGGGGTTCTGCTGAACGCGTTCATCGCATTGGTCGCCGCTGTCACCGCCGCATTGACGCTCATCGTGATCCGCCGGATCGAGCGCAAGAGTTGGCGCGGCGAACCCGAATCGGAAACCCGGTGGGTGCCGGTGCCACGCTCGGTGCTGGAAGAGAAGACGGTGCTCGAGGAGAAGACGGTGTCGGAAGAGAAGGAAACCGCTGCCCTGTGAGCCCAGATCGTCGAGGTCCACTCGTCGTTGCGCACCGAGGTGCGTCGGCTGCGCGGCCGGAGCACACCCTCGCCGCGTACGAACTAGCTCTGGAGGAGGGTGCCGACGGGCTCGAATGCGACGTCCGGCTCACCCGCGACGGGCACCTGGTCTGCGTTCACGACCGCAAGGTCGACCGCACCTCCAGTGGGACGGGGATCGTCAGCGAGATGACGCTCGATTCGCTGAACGCTCTGGACTACGGGTCGACGAGCGAACCGGCTGAACTGCTGACGCTCTCAGATCTCATCACCCTCGCCCTGGATTTTGCGCGACCGGTGAAGCTGTTCATCGAGACCAAGCACCCCGTGCGCTTCGGCGGACTGGTCGAGGCCAAACTTCTCGCCGAACTGCACCGCTTCGGGATCGCGTCGCCGCCGTCGGCCGACCACTCGCGTGCAGTGGTCATGTCTTTCTCGGCGAGTGCGGTCTGGCGAGTGCGCCGTTCGGCACCGCTGCTGCCGACGGTCCTGCTCGGTGACGCGTCGCGGTACCTCGGCGGCGGTGCGTCGACGGCTGTGGGCGCTACGGCGATCGGGCCGTCGATCAAGGCGCTGCGCGAACATCCCGATCTGGTCGATCGGGCCGCCGCTGCGGGTCGCGCGACGTACTGCTGGACCGTCGACGACAAGGCGGATGTGGACCTGTGTCGTGAGCTCGGGGTCAGTTGGGTTGCCACCAACCATCCCGGGCGCACGAAGCAATGGCTGGGCAGCGTGTAGATTTTGCCCTCGTGGCCAAGAAGAGCAAAAGAAACAGTGGACCGAAGCAGGGCAGCGCACGCGCAGAGAAGCTGGCGGCACGCCAAGCAGAGCGTGAAGCCGCTGCCGGCGTAGTCAGCCGCCCGTTCGAGGGCCTTGCCGCCGAGTGCGATCTGGTCGCGCTGCGTGAATTCGTTCCGTCCGCCACGGCTCCGTTGCCGGTCATCGGCTCCGACCGTCCCGTCACGTTGGCAACGGTCCTCCCCGGCGCTGTTGCCGCACTCGTCCGCGACGAGGGCGAGACGGCCACAGGATTTGTCGGTGTCCAGGTTCAGGCGCACTCGGCCGACCTCGGCGCAGACCTCGCCGCTTCGGTGAACTGGATCAAGGACGCGGCCCCCGGCGACGCGCTTTCTGCCGCGAACCCCGATTCCGAGACCCCCGCAGTCACCGCTGTCGTCGATCCCTCGGCACTGCTCGACATCACCGTGCACCAGAACTTCAACTGGTGGATCCCCGAGGGCGTCGAAACCGATCCCGAGGTTGCCGCCACCGTGCAGCACGCCAACTCGGCGATCATGCCCTCTGCACGCCTCGAAGGCGACGGCCTCGTTGCCGCGTGGTGGGTCGACGCCGGCGAGAAGGCGCACCTGCGTTGGGTTCGTCCCGAGAGCGAAGACGACCTGATGCTCGCGCTGGCGCGCGTGCACGCGACCGGTGGACTGCATCTGGGTGAGGGCTCGCGCTACGCAGGCTCGTTCCGCACCCACGGCCTGTTGGTTCCCGTCTTCGACCTCGACCGCGAAAAGCATGCAAACGAGTGGGTAGCGGCAACCGTCGAGCTCGGTGAGCGTCTTGCCGAGGCTCTGGCCGTAGATGCTCCGCTGACCTCGGCCGAGCTTCGCTCGCGCGACGGACTTCGTGGTCGTCAGGTCACGCTGCGCTGATTTTTTCGCCCGAACTATAGGCGTTACGCAAAGTTACGGTTAATGTTGGCGACATGACCTTGTCGCATGACATCTCCGGTAGTGGTCCCACGCTTGTGCTCGTCCATGGCATCGTCCATCGACGGCAGGCGTGGGATTCGCTTTTGGACCAGCTGACGCCGTACCGCCGCGTCGTCACCGTCGACCTGCCGGGTCACGGAGAGTCGCTGCTGCCCGAACTCGGTCCGGACGTCATGGGACAGCTGATCGACGATGTCAGTGAGTTCGTCAAGGAAGTGACGCCGGCGGGGGAGCGTGCCCACGTCGCGGGAAACTCCCTCGGCGGCTGGATTGCCCTCTCGCTGGCAGCGCGCGGAGATGTCGCGTCGGCGACAGCTCTTTCGCCGGCCGGGTTCTTTGTCAATCACCTCGATCAGGTGCGAGCGATCAACACGTTCCGTGCACTGCGCGGCACGGCCAAGCTCATGGGTGACGGATTGCCACGCGCATTGCGGTACAAGCTGATTCGCTATCCGGCGCTCGCCGCGTTCTTCGCTCACCCGAGTCATGTCGGTTATGCGGCGGCGCTGGCCGACTGCCGTTCGCTCGTGTCGAACGAACTCGTCGATCTCGGTCTCGAGATGGACTTCGTGCTGCCGCCCATCGTGGATCCCACTGTGCCGGTGACGGTTGCGTGGGGTCGGCGCGATCTCATCCTGCCCGTGTATCAGGCGCAGCGCGTGAAAAAGCCGTTCCCGCAGGCAAAGTTGATGGTTCTACCCGGTCTGGGGCACGTACCGATGACAGATGCCCCCGAGCTGATCAGTTCGATCCTGCTGGCAGGAAGCGAACCGTTCGGCTCGAGGGCAAAATCCGTGAGTGCTGCAGGCTAGATGGTTCCGCCGGCCGCGCTCGGTGCACCGGTGGTGTCACCGACGGTGCTCATCTCGCGGGACACGAAGT